>PBWF01000001.1 GCA_002728935.1 Gammaproteobacteria bacterium
TCGATTAAGGTGCTGATCGAAGGAGATCAGGCCGTCACTTATGGGTATGTCATGTCTGCAATGGACCGCCTCAAAAATGCAGGGATCGAAGACGTAGGGCTGGTCACGCAACCGAGGTCGTCGGAGTCAATCTGATGCTTCGATCAGCTATTTTGCCGACGATTTTCGCGCTGGTTTTGCATGGAGCGGTGCTTGGGTTGTTGCTTCACAATTGGGAGTCGCCGCCTCCCCAGGTCGCTTCCATTGAACCACTTTATGTTGCGGCGAAGGTGGTCAATATGGCGCCTAAACCTAAGCAGACAGCGAAGCCTAAACCTAAACCGCCCGCGCAAGTCAGCGAAACCGTCTCGCAAGTGATACCGATTTCCGAGCCGTCCGCCACAGAGCCTGAGTCAGATGAGCCCCCAGTCGCTGAATATTCCGAGGATTCAGTCGATGAGTTGGTTGAAGTTGCGCGCGATGAGGACTCTCCAGATCCGGCCGCTGACCAGGCACTACTGGAGGCTGATTTGATGCGAGCCATTGCTGCGGAGGAGGGTGCTCGCGCGGCTGTGACGGATGATGAGCGTGTGATGGCCTACATCGGCCAGATCCAGCAAGACATCGCCCAAAATTGGTCGAGGCCACCCAGCGCTAGAAATGGGATGGAAGCCATTCTTAGAGTGTTTTTAGTACCAACTGGTGAAGTAGTGGATGTGCAGATCGCGGAAAGCAGCGGGAACACCGCTTTTGATCGGTCGGCATTAGTCGCGGTGGAGAGAGTGGATCGGTTTTCGGTGCCCGCTGATTCAGCATTATTCGAGCAAAGTTTCCGAGAGTTCACGTTACTGTTTAGGCCCGAGGATCTGAGGCTTTAGGCAGAGGGAGATGGATATGGATATGGTGATGAAACGACGCTTAAAACTTTTGATCGGGTTTTGGCTTGCAGCGTTAGCCGTTTTTTCAAAAGCGGAATTGCAGATTGAAATCACCCAAGGCGCGGATAACGCGGTGATGGTTGCGGTGGTCCCCTTTGATTGGAGAGGGCGGGGCGCATTACCTGAGGACATCGCAGAGATCGTAACCCAGGACCTAGGGTTCAGTGGCCGGTTCAAGACTTTACCGGTGAGCTCGATGCTATCGTTGCCCAACGAGGCGGCTGAAGTCTTCGTGCGCGACTGGCGTCTCCTAGATGTTGAGTATCTCGTGCTCGGAAGAATAGAGGAGTCAGGGCCTGACCTCGCCGTTTCTTACGATCTATACAACGTCTACAAGGGGGAAGTTGAGCAATCGGAGACGATCGTTGGCGCCGACCTAGTGCTGAGGGATATGGCGCACTATATCAGCGATGCGGTATTCGAGGCGCTCACAGGAATCAGTGGCGCTTTCTCGTCTGAAATCCTTTACATCACGGTCACTGGGCAAGCACCAGAGAGAATTTATCGGCTTAATGTGGCAGATGCCGACGGTCAGCGGGTTCGTACTGTTTTGCAATCTCGCGAGCCAATTCTTTCGGCGACCTGGGCGCCGGACGGCGAGCGGGTAGCCTATGTTTCATTCGAGAGAGATAGTCGGCCAGCAATTTATGTTCATAACCTAGTGACTAGGACGAGGCAGCAGGTGACTAATTTCTCTGGCTTAAATGGGGCTCCGGCTTTCTCGCCTGATGGACAAAAGCTAGCCATGGTGTTGTCAAAAGATGGAAACCCAGAGATATATGTACTGGATCTTCAGGCAAACCCTAGACGGCTGCGTCGTCTCACCAGACATTATGGGATCGACACAGAACCCTCGTGGAGTACTGACGGACAGTCCATCATTTTTACGTCTAACCGAGGTGGACAGCCTCAGATTTATTCGGTCAGACTACGTGACCTTGAAATTGAACGGCTAACATTTGAGGGAGACTACAACGCTCGGGCTAGCCTGACACGGGATGGAAACGGTCTAGTCATGGTTCACCGCCGTAACGACATCTTCCATATTGGTCATTTGGACCTAGTACGCGGTCGATTGACCGTGCTTACCGAGACTTCGCTAGACGAGTCGCCCAGCATCGCGCCCAACGACAGTACATTGATTTACGCAACAATGGTGGACGGACAAGGTATTCTCGCTGGAGTTTCCATGGATGGAAGCGTCAAGTTTAAGTTGCCAGCTCGTGATGGGGATGTGAGAGAGCCCTCATGGTCTCCGATGAAGAAAAAGAAATTTATAGCTACTGATCTGAGTGCAACAGGCGAAATACCAAACGACTCGCTCCTGCCTTAGATAACTGCCGTGTTTTGCTCTTTTCCTGCCTTTCACTTGTTTAAAGGCCGGGTAAATAGAAGAAAACCTATGTTGGGAGATGGCATTCGATGCGGTCGTATGCTCAAATATGTGGTTACTGTAGGAGAACAGGCATCTCAAGTACCCTGAAAGCAAATGGGTGGTATGTCGCGGGAAAGGACGTTGCCTCGCGAAAATAGAGATCATTAATAGGAGTATTACCATGACATCCTTTAATAGAGAGTTAGGTTTGGTTTCGGCGGTATTGCTAGTGTTTCTTGCCGGCTGCGCAAGCTCGGGAGGCGTTGAGGATGCCTCTGAAGTAGAGGCGCCCGAGACATCCGCTGAGGTGCAAGAGGTCGTAGTTGAAGCAGAACCAATTCGGCCCATGGTAAGCCGAGGCAAAATAGTGATCCCGGTCGACGAAATGGACGCTGATGCAGGATCCATAACGCTCCAGGGTGTCTTCTATTTTGATTTCGATCAGGCGATCGTCCGTCGAGATGCACATAGAGAGCTTGATCAACATGCTGGTGTGCTGGCCGATAACCCTGGTCTTCGTGTCCGCCTCGAAGGTCATGCAGATGAGCGCGGAACTAGGGAGTATAACCTCGCGCTCGGGGAGCGTCGTGCAAATGCTGTTCGGGCCTACCTGTTGGCCCAAGGTGCGTCGAGAAGTCAAATTGAGGTCGTGAGTTATGGCGAGGAGAAGCCAGCAGACGGGGGTCATGATGAAGGCGCTTGGCGGCAAAACCGTCGGGTGGAAGTAGTTTACCGATAGTCAATGATCCAGCGATGGGTCGGGCGACAGAGCGGAAGCAAGTTTAGTCTCATCAGCCTCCAAACGTCGTTGTTCTAAGACGTCGGATAAGACATAGACACCGCAATCTAAGTGTGGTGAATTAAGAAAGGTCTCATCAGAGGCCTTTCCTCTTTTTGGCCATCGATGCCGCTAATCTGTTGCCATTCAACGTTCGTTACGACTCCGCTAATATAATCGGATCGCTACAAATCTAGCTAGAACAATCATCCCGTTGCTTCAGAGGAGTACTCCGGTGATACCAAGTCGATATAAAGTCCTATTATTTCTAAGTTTAATGAGTAGCTGGACGATTGTGCGGGCTGAGAGTCAGTCGCCCATCGTAGTAGAAACGCTTGATTCGGTGAATGCTTCGGCGCTTTTTGTGATGGAAACAACCCAGGAGCAAATATTGGAGGAAGAGTCCGACACGCCGACCTCCGGGAGCGAACTCCAGTATCAGATGCAGATTTTGCAGGAAGAGGTAATGGCCCTCCGTGGTCTCGTCGAGCAGTTAAGCTATCAAATACAAAGGCATCGAGGTATTCAAGACGACCGCTATTTGGAGCTGGATCGACGTTTACAGAATTTAGGCAACGCGTCACTTTTAGGCCCAACGGAGCAGAGTTCGGATAGCGTTCCCTCAGCTGAATTGGATACGGAAAGTGAGGGTCAAACTGAACAAGCGCTTTATAACGCTGGATACAATTCAATTAAGGAAAGACGATTCGATGATGCGATTGAACAATTAAAACTGTTGATCGAGCAGTATCCGGATGGCGATTTCACAGCAAATGCCTACTATTGGATCGGCGAGGTTCATGCGGCAATGCCGCAACCTGACCTTGAGCAAGCGAGGCAAGCATTGGTTCAAGTGATTGATGGATTTCCAGAAAGTAACAAGGTGCCTGATGCTTCTTTCAAACTCGGTAAGGTGTATCACTTGATGGGCGACTGCGGAAGGGCAAAGGCCTTTCTTCAACAAGTTGCGAGAGTGTACGAAACAAAGTCTGCTGGACAATTGGCTGAGCGCTATCTAGCTGATCAAATCGACTGTTAACGACTGTTCCGATCACGGTGGAAGTGAAACTTCGGATCACGGAGGTTTTCTGCTCTCTTCAAGGAGAGTCGCGTACTATTGGTCGGCCGACCACCTTTGTCCGGCTGACTGGCTGTCCCTTGCGCTGCCACTATTGTGATACGGAATACGCATTCTCGGGCGGAGAGTTGCTCACGCTATCTGAAATATTGGATCGGGTTCGCCGATTTGGGGTTCCTCATGTCACAGTGACGGGGGGTGAACCTCTCGCCCAGGTCGAGGCGCGTCAACTTATGGAGTTGCTAGTCGAGGCTGGGTTCAAGGTATCCCTTGAAACGAGCGGAGCACTTTCGATCGCGGATATCGACCCAAACGTCTCCGTAGTTATGGATCTAAAGACCCCTGGATCGGGGGAAAGTCATCGAAATCTGATGGAAAATATTTCGTTGCTCAAGTCATCAGACCAAGTCAAGTTCGTAATTACTAGCAGAGAGGATTACGAGTGGGCGCGATTCCAGGTCGATCAATTTGGTTTGGATCGACGAGTGGATGACGTCTTGTTCTCTCCCAGCTTTGGGGAGGTGCAACCCACGATGCTCGCGGCTTGGATTCTTGAAGACCGATTACCGGTGCGAATGCAGCTGCAACTACACAAAATTCTTTGGGGGGATAAACCCGGTGTCTAACCAGAAGGCCATTGTCCTGCTCTCGGGTGGGCTGGATTCAGCCACGGTCTTAGCGCATGCCGTTTCAGAGGGCTTTCATTGTCATTGTTTGAGTTTTGATTATGGGCAATCCCATCAAGCTGAGTTGGCTCATGCAAGAGTTCTGGCGGATTCTCTTGGTGCCGCGTCACATCGCACAGCTCACTTGGATCTAGCAGTATTCGGTGGGTCAGCGTTAACGGACGAGAATATTGAAGTCCCTGATGCTGATTCGGGTAGTGAGCAGATTCCTGTCACTTACGTTCCAGCAAGAAACACGGTCTTCCTCGCTTATGCACTAGCGTGGGGTGAGGTGTTACCAGCCTACGACTTATTCATCGGTGTGAATGCTGTCGACTATTCGGGGTATCCAGATTGTCGACCAGCCTTTATTGAAGCGTTCGAATGGATGGCGAATCAGGCCACTAAGGCTGGTGTTGAATCCCAAGCGTTCCAAATCCATGCCCCTCTTTTGCACCTCACAAAAGGTGAGATCATTCAGAAGGGAGTTAGCTTAGGGGTCAATTACGAAGATACGGTTTCCTGCTATCGATTAACCGATACCGGGGAGGCCTGCGGTCGTTGCGATGCGTGTGTGTTACGTAAAGAGGGTTTCATCGAAGCGGGAATTCCTGATCCAACGCGCTACGTGAAATAACATGTCTCTAGCTTCGTTGACGGACTTTTTGTCGGCCAACCCACAATTAGGGTTGGTGATGATTGTTGGTCTGGGTTTCATCGAAGCGTGTCCGGGTATCGGGCTTTTTGTTTCCGGGGTTATTCTATTTGGCGTCGCAAGCTTCCTTTTTGTCGAGGATCTTTTTTCGATCGTTCAAATTGTTCCTTGTGCAATGCTAGGGGGGTTCCTCGCTGATCAGTTTGGATATTGGCTAGGGCGAAGACTCGGTCCAAATCTCAAAGAGTCCACGATGATGCGTCCTCATGCCAGTCGATTGGATCGCGCCGAGATATTAATCAGGAGGTTCGGTCCTCTGGCTGCGGTTGGCGGCAGGTTTCTTACGATGATTCGAAGTGTCGTGCCACTTTTGCTTGGGATGGCGGGACTCAGCTGGCCTCGCTACTTGCTCTGGGATTTGATCGCAGTGTCTATCTGGGGGCTGGGTTTTGTGCTGTTATTGGGTGGCTTAAGCTGGCTGCTTGGCTGATTTAGCTAGCTAGCCCCTGGTCAAATCCGAAAAGGAATTAAATGGAAGATGGTGGGCCGTGCTGGATTCGAACCAGCGACCAATTGGTTAAAAGCCAACTGCTCTACCAGCTGAGCTAACGGCCCCGAGAACGCGAATCATACCGGTTCGAAGCCAAAACTCAAGGACTGATTAGGCCAAGCGCGTTTAGAACTGTGGTTCCGCTGATAGGCTCTCCAAGTGCGAGCAATGTGCCGAGCCCTCCTGGATTGACGACGTTGATTTCGACGACATAGGGGTAAACCAAGTCTATTCCAATAAAACGAGCGCCCCCGTTCATACTATATTTGGCAACCGCGTGGCAGAGGATTTGCTCATCGGCGCTAAGAAGTGCGAGTGATGGCGTTGCACCTGCGGCGAGATTGGTTCGATGGTCCAGTTTCCCTTGCCGTTCATAGCAACCAACAATTGAATCATCCGCCATCAATACACGTTTTTCGCCATGCTCAATATTAGGAAGCCATGACTCAAGCAGCCGAAAAGAGTGTCCGGCCGATGGCATCTCGTGCTCGATGATGGCGTTCGAGTTGGGGTCACCCGACTGGATTTTGTAAACGCTTCTGCCATGACTCTCAGCAGGGGGTTTGAATATCCAAGTGCCTGGGCGATCGAGGGTGTGCTTGATGCTGGCTGGGTCAGATGAGGCAACGCGAGATGGCTGATCGATCGATTCAGGTAACGATGCCAGCGCGTATTTGCTATTGAGGTGGAGAAGCGCATTGCAGTTGTTGATGAGCTTAGATTGGGGTACCAAGTGGAGGAGTTGGATCTTGTCCAAAAAGGTCGACCGGTGTCCTAGAGATAGTACCCAAATGGTTTCGAAATCTGACAACGATAGATTGCTAGAGGCTTCGTAACTCGCTAGTGAAGCGCTGTTCGTTAAGATGCTTCCTCTTACAAGAACGGCTCGGCCTGACAGCTCGAGCGAATCAATTATTCCCCAGGCGACTTGGATGTTTGCCTTGATCGCTGCCTCGGTGAACAACTGGAGGTTGGACCGAGGGTCCTCTGGCTTTTCATGAATAAGAAACAAGATGCTCACGACACGCATTGTGGTCTAAACGTTGAGTCAATAACATAGGGCTGTCCTAGGGTATGTCGCGTAACTTAAAAATTGAGCAGGTTGGTAGGGCTGGCTAAGGCAGGTCCGTTTAGAAAGACATTGTGTATGTTGAAGGTGGTGCTAGTTTGAGCTGAGGAGAGTTTACTTACTAAGGGCTATTCACATGCTAGAGGCTTCTCGTTGGCTAAAGGCTTTCTTGGTAGCCAGGGACTTGTTAATGAGGGGTAGGCTCCCAAATCGGCTGGAGGCTCCTTATCTGACCTAACAAAAATGAGAGTGGAAGATGGCGGAACGTGAAATAGAGCGGGATTTAGTGGCGAGTAACGCAGAAATCACTGTGGGTGAAACTGAGCGGCTTCGCGATGAAATCAAGCAAGCGCTGACCCGTCTCAATGCAGTCTTAGTCGCACATTACTACACAGATGAAGCAGTGCAATCCCTCGCCGAAGAGACTGGGGGTTGTGTTGCTGATTCCCTGGAGATGGCGAGATTTGGGGCTTCAGTAGCGGCTGAGACTATTGTAGTGGCTGGCGTGCGCTTCATGGGCGAGACCGCGAAGATTCTTAGCCCTTCAAAACGGGTGCTGATGCCGACGTTAGAGGCAACGTGTTCGCTTGATATCGGCTGCGAACCAAGCGCTTTTTCTGCGTTTTGTGATGCGCATCCAGACCGAACCGTGGTGGTATATGCCAATACGTCGGCAGAAGTAAAAGCCAGAGCAGATTGGGTGGTGACATCTAGTATCGCGCTAGATGTGGTCGAACACTTGATGGACCAGGGTGAATCGATTCTGTGGGCGCCAGACAAGCACCTGGGCGCCTATATTCAAGAAAAGACCGGCGCCGATATGATCCTCTGGGATGGTGCCTGTATCGTGCATGACGAATTCAAAGCCCAGGGACTACGTGATATGAAAGCGGTTCATCCTGATGCGATGGTGTTGGTACACCCGGAATCGCCTAAGGGGGTCGTTGATCAGGCAGACGTGGTTGGGTCTACCTCCCAACTGATCAAAGCAGCCATGGATGCTTCCTGTGATCAATTCATTGTGGCAACTGATCAGGGCATCTTCTACAAGATGCGCCAAGCTGCACCAGGGAAGACTTTTATGGCTGCGCCAACGGCGGGGCATGGCGCTGAGTGTAAAAGTTGTGCGAATTGTCCCTGGATGGCGATGAATGAACTTGATGCACTCGCAAAAGTACTACGCGAGCAACATCAAGAGATCATGGTGCCAGCGGATATTTCGAGGAAGGCACTCATTCCCTTGGAGCGCATGCTTTCTTTCAATGCTCGATGATTAATCAAGGGGTCTCTCTACCGAGATACCTGGTCAATCAGATCTCTGATTTCATCGAGGCGATTGCGGATCCGCTCGCTCAACTGAAAATTCTGACGAGCAAGGGGTTGTGCATAGGACAATTGCTTCTCGGCTCGCTCTAAATCTCCGTTGAGCAAGAAGTACTCGGCTCTAGCCTGATGGACGCCGATGATGTCGCCAGAGAGCCCTCTTGCCTCTGCCAGTTGATACCACGCTGCGTCATTAAACGGTTTGGCTTCGGTCGCCTCCGTTAGTAACTGGCTTGCGATTTCAGGTCGATCCATGGCAATCATAATATCTGCTTTCTTTATCATGAGTGGATAATTGCCGGGATTGATCAAAAGCGCCTCGTCGATCAAGGCATTCGCTGAATCAAGCTGTTTCGCCCTTAAGTACAGGTCCACTTCGGCAAGGTGAAGCGGGATGTTAAGGGGCATATCCGCTCTGAGCCGGCTAAGCAGCGCGCGCGCTTTGTCGAGATCACCTGCAGCAGTCATTAACAGAACGCTTAAATAATCGGTCGCTATATTAAGGACATCGTCTGTGCCTTGTCGGCTGGTCAGTAAAGGCGTCGACTCACGCGGATTGCTTGTGGAGAGCGCAATGGCTCTTGCGCGCATCATTTGAAATTCTAAGTCGAGCGGCCATTGCCGTTTGGTAATACTCTCGGTTTGGTTGTACGCGTCTGTAATTCGGTTCCTAGTGACTGGATGCGTGCGTAAGAATTCAGGGATTTGGTCCCCGTCGGTCCGTGTTGCGCGGTCTAAGTGCTCAAACATATAGGCCATTGCGCGCGGATCAAGGCCTGCTCGAGTCAGTGTGTTAATACCCACTCTGTCGGCTTCAGACTCGCGAGTGCGACTATAGCTTAGACGCTGTGCCTGCATGAGCCCTTGGCTTGTGGTCATTGCTGCAATGCCAGCCTCGCCGCCGCCATAGGCGGCAATGATGGCGCCGGCAAGTAGTCCGGCAATGCTAATGACGCCGGCTTTGCGCGAGTCCTCAAGGCCTCTGGCAAAGTGTCGTTGGCTCAGGTGAGCAAGTTCATGGGCTAAGATCGCCGAGAATTCGTGAACCGAGGTTGCGGTGAGAAATAAACCGTGATGAATCCCGAGAATTCCTCCAGGAGCGGCAAAAGCATTAATCGTCGGGTTGTTGATCATGACGATGTATAGCCTAAAGTCCTCTAGATCACTGTAAGAGGCGAGGCGGTAGATTTGATGTTCGAGATAGTCATTTAAGAGCGGATCATCAAAGTTCGGTGTTTGCGCGCGAACGGCTCTAAGAAAACGTTGCCCCAATGCGTGTTCTTGATTGAGCGATGTGGGGGCTCCGCCACCTGCTCCCAGTTCTGGGAGATTGAGGTCATCAAGTACCGCAGATTGGCTGGCATAGGGTAAAACCATCAGCCAGACAAGGACGACGGGTATCAGAATCGAAAGAAGTGGAGAACGGGCCATATTCAAATGGTGGCAGGCGTTGAGCGTAGTGTCCAACGTGTATCCGCTCTTGGGTTGATATAATCTACAGGTTAGGAAGCGGGTCACGAGCTAGTAAGGGTTGGATAGGTTGTGAAGCGTGTACGAGTCAAAGGTCCAGGGCGGCCATTGGTTTGGTCGTAGAGATGGCCATCGAGTGCCGGCTTTTGCAGTGCGTTGGTCTATTCAGGAGGTGAGATGATGCCAGAGACAAGAGGCGATATGACAGGATCCGAAGGGTTTGATGGGAGTGTTGATACGCTGCTGGATACCAAAGGGTTAAACTGCCCGATGCCGCTGCTAAAGGCGAAGCAGGCGCTCAACCGAATGAATGGAGGTCAGATCTTGGAAGTCATCTCCACTGATCAAGGGTCTGTCAGAGACTTTCAGGTATTCGCCACCCAGAGCGGAAATCAGCTACTCGGTCAAACTGACGATGGCTCCACATACACTCATTGGATTAAGAAGGCATCGCATTAGACGCTAAAGACGCGCTGGCGTGTAAGACTAGCCTCGCAGGTGTTGGTATTCTCTTGGAGCAGTGAGATGAAGCAGATTATTGCAACGTGGTTGAATCGCTACTTTGCTAATGCGGAAGCACTGGTGCTTCTCCTGCTAATCGTGATCGTAGCTGCTGGGCTCTATCTGCTTGGATCTATCGCAGTACCGATTTTAATCGCGCTTGTGTTTACTTATGTGTTGCAAGGCCTGGTCCAACGACTTGAGCAACTGGGTGCTCCACGATGGTTATCTGTCAATGCCACTTTCGTTTTATTTTTGGGCGCGTTTATTGGGTTTCTCGTTTTTCTCTTCCCTCGTATTTGGCGGCAGCTAACTCGTCTTTACCAAGATTTGCCTAATTTGGCCTTGTCTGGGCAGGAAATGGCGGCCCAGTGGGCCAAAAACTACGATTGGTTGATATCGCAAAAGCAGGTACAGACCTGGATTGATGTACTCAATACCGAGGCGGCCAATATCGGCCAATGGATCGTGACCACGTCTTTTGCAAACTTGCCGGTCTTTATGGAGATCGTTGCCTACACCGTGATCGTGCCGATACTCGTGTATTTCATGTTGAGCGACAAAGACAGAATTCTCGAGTATCTGACGAGTTTTCTCCCTGAGGATAGACCGTTTTTGCAGGGCATTGGCGAGGAGATGAATAAACAGTTAGAGAATTATGTGCGAGGCAAATTTGTTGAGCTGACCCTAGCGGGAATTGCCACGTACATTTTGTTCTCGGTGTTTGACTTAAATTACGCCGCGCTGTTGGCTTTCCTAGTCGGGTTGTCGGTCATCATTCCTTATTTGGGAATCGCGGTTGTCACCGTGCCAGTCCTCGTCATCGCATTAATGCAATTCGGCCTTGGTGGGTCCTTTTGGAGCTTGATGGCCGGCTACATATTGATACAAGTGCTGGATGGCATGCTTTTGGTGCCCCTTCTATTCTCTGAGGCCAATGACATTCATCCGCTAGCCATCATTGTCGCGGTTTTAGTCTTTGGTGCATGGTTTGGTGTCGCGGGCGTTTTCTTCGCGATACCGCTGGCCATTTTTATCAAAGCCATGATTGAGGCTTGGCCCAGATTAGGGGCCTCTTCGTCGGCAGAAACAACCTGATGTGATTGTGGGCTCGCAGTGCTGGCGGTATCATGCCGGGCTTTTCCGGGAGAGACTCGATTGATGACCCAAGGCAGTATTGTTGCGCTGGTAACTCCTATGTTCGCCTCGGGCGAGATTGATTGGGAGAGCCTTGAGGCGTTAGTTGAGTGGCATGTGTCTTCCGGAACAGTGGGAATTGTTCCTGTTGGTACGACGGGAGAGTCGCCGACCGTTAGCCCTGAAGAGAATTGTGAGATTATTCGTTTCGTCGTTGAAAAAACGAAAGGTCGAATGACTGTAATTGCAGGCACGGGTNCTAATTCGACGGCGGAGNCTATTGAGTTCACAGCCTTTGCTAAGGTGTCGGGTGCAGATGCTTGCTTGCTTGTGACTCCCTATTACAACAAACCAACACAAGAGGGACTAGTGGCTCATTACTCTGCGATAGCGGACGCGGTTGACCTGCCACAAGTGCTCTATAACGTTCCAGGTAGAACGGCTTGCGATTTGCTACCAGAAACGGTTGCGCGTCTTGCTGTGCTTCCCCAGGTCGTGGCAATAAAAGAGGCCACTGGATCATTGGAGCGNGCTAGGGANATTAGGCAACTGTGTGGTGAAACGGTCGCGATCTACTCAGGTGACGATGAGACAAGTTGCGATTTGATGCTGGATGGGGCGCAAGGAACCATCAGTGTGACTGCGAACGTAGCGCCAAAGACGATGGCGAAAATGGCAAACGCCGCCGTCAAGGGAGAAGCCACACTTGCCCGNTCTTTAGACGCCAAGCTCAGTGGCCTTCATCAAACACTATTCCTGGAGTCGAATCCCATTCCAGTCAAGTGGGCGCTGTCCTATATGGATAGAATTCCTTCGGGGATTCGGCTACCGTTGACGGGTTTGTCTGAGCTGCATCATAACGAGGTCATCGCTGCGATGCATCAGGCGGGAGTATTGACGTAATGCGAATCGTAATCGGTGTACTAGCTGCTTGGTTCATCTCGAGTTGTACTTTTTTCGGAAATGAAGNACGACTCGGTAGACTCGAGGAGGGCAGAACTCAGCAAATTGAGATCCCTGAGGGTTTAGATCGCCCTCAGTTCGTTGATCTTATGCCTATCCCTGAGATCGAGGATCCTCGTGGTCTCGCTGGCACTAAATTTGAGCTTCGGCCGCCTGAGCCGCTCAGCACACGTTATGGAGTGGATCAGATCGTCATTAAGCGATTAGACGGCGATCAATGGGTTTTCCTCGATATTCCCCCGGCTGTCGTTTGGCCCAAGATTATTCAGTTTTGGGAGGCCAGCAATCTGGATGTTGANAGTGCAGACCCAAGCACAGGGGAGCTTGTCAGTCGCTGGCTCTCTGCTCGGGGAGGTGACGCTGAGGCAGCATTCCAAAGCATCAGAGATTCGAGCGTCTATCGGAACACTCGTGATGTAAACCTCCATCAATTTAAACTGCGTTTAGAGCCCGGTGTTCGCCAAGGCAGTAGCGAAGTTTATTTGCAGCAACGCCAAGTATCAGCATCAGCGCCATTCAGGCTTGAGGGGATGGCTTGGCCAGAGGCATCGGACGATTCCGAGATGGAAACAGAAGTTCTTCGAAGCCTGGCCTACTATCTTGGTGAAAACATCAATCAGGGCACCATGAGCATGATGGCCTCGAATTTGGTAGAGGGTCGAACGCGGCTAATCCCTGATCGATTAAAACCCGAACTTCGCTATCAACTAGACTTCAATCGCGCTTGGTCAACGGTAGGTAGTGCGTTAGAAAATGCGGGAGTGACTGTGAACGATATTGATCGTTCCTCACAACGGTATTACGTGCATTACATCCCATACAGCCGGAAGGAACCCGGGTTCTTCCGACGCCTGATGGGTGGNGGCAAAAAAGNACAGGACGCGAGAGACAGTTATGAAGTCCAGCTCGAAGATTACCAAGGTGAGGTGCTGGTAACTGTGTTTCAGCAAGGAGAACTGGCCAACGGCCTGATCGCAGAGCGCTTGCTCAAAGTGATCAAGGAATACTCGATCTAACCGGTGCGAATTGCGTCACTAGGCAGCGGGAGCAAAGGTAACGGAACCTTTGTGGAGGGGACAGACGGTGTTGTTCTGGTCGATCTCGGCTTCGGGATTAAAGAAACACTCCGGCGTATGGCCACTCGGTCAATCTCCCCTTGGGACATCGAAGCAATATTGATCACCCACGAGCATGGTGATCACATCCATGGAGCAGCGCAATTCGCGCGTAAATTTCATCTACCTTTGTACATGACCACAGGCACATTCGACCTCAAGCGGTTTGAAGGAGGTCTGGACGTGCGCAAAATCACGCTTGAAGAGCCATTTGTGGTTGCCGGTATGGAGATTCATCCCGTTACCGTGCCTCATGATGCCAAGGAGCCCTGCCAATACGTGTTCAGTGAAGGTAATTCGAGAGTAGGAGTACTTACAGATATCGGTCACATTACGCCTCATGTGGCGAATGCCTACCATGCGTGTGACGGGCTGGTGCTCGAGTGCAACTATGACCCAGATATGCTTGCTCGAGGTCCATATCCAAGAGCTTTAAAGGCAAGAGTCAGTGGTCCACTCGGCCATCTCTCCAATGAGCAGGCGGCCGGCCTGCTTGAGTCGGTCGACCTCAAACGACTCAAGCACATCGTTGTTTCGCATATTAGTGAAAAGAACAACCAGCCAGCATTGGCAGAAGCCGCATTGCGCCAAGTGCTTCACGCCTGGGAAGGGTCACTTCATCATGCCACTCAGCAAAATGGACTCGACTGGATCCCCATCGGTTGACGAGCCCACAATAAATAGATACTGTATAAAAAAACAGTATTTAGGTGTTCTGTGGCGATCAAACACATTAAACATTCCGATATTTGGCTAGTCAGTAAGGGCGAACGCGTGCTGTATCGTGGCCGAGAGAATCCGTTTAAGTCCGCGAGTGTGCTCATGTCAGTGCTGCACCGAAGTGGATGGAGATTCGTTTCTATTTAATGGGTGTTCCATCAGACAGTGGGTGCTCCCTCAAAGATTTACCGACAACTAATGCTTCTCATCGAATAGTCTCCCCTTTTTAATGTTTGCCGCACCCACTGTTACCCTTTGGATAGCGTTAGGGCGATCGCCGAACAGAATTGGAATGTATTCCGNTGACATTGGTNGTCATCTGGGCGCTTTAAGGTCACTGGACTGATTCAACAATAGTAACGGCGCCAGAACCGAGGNCGGAGAGAAGTAGGCCTCAATCAGCGAGCCAAAAGAAAAAGATACGGAGCTGAAAACGATGGTTAAGGGCATTTGGGTTTCGACGAGCCATATTCCAGACCTAGGCGTCGCAGCATTCGTTGGTGATGGTGAGGGCTTGCGTGAACTTCATATCGGAAGTTCCGTCACTTCAGCCGTTGATTTGATCGGTCCAGAGAATCTAGACGTGGCTGATAAAGTGAGTGAAACCACTCGTGTTGTCAGTGGCTATTCGGTGCGGGATATCATCGGTGCTTGGCGCAGTGGAGAGGATCTGTCTGACCTTGCGCTCAGACCCATCGGGACTCCTTTTCAGCAGATGGTCTGGTCAGGGCTGAGAGCAATACCCCGAGGGCAAACGCTGAGTTATCAAGCGTTTGCTTCTACGATCGGCCGACCAACTGCCGTGCGCGCCGTGGCTAGCGCTTGTGCGAACAACCGTTTAGCGTTGCTGATACCTTGTCATCGCGTTGTGCGCTCCGATGGTTCTCTTGGAGGGTTTCGCTGGGGACTCGAAAGGAAGCTGCAACTGTTAGCCTGGGAGAAGGCCTGCTAGGCAGTATTCATCGCTGTGGAGAAATTGGATTTGCCTGCTAAGGTTTCGCCTAGAGGTATTCCGCGGATTCGGCTGCAATGTTATTTGCCCCTAGGCTATGTTGCTCGCTTTGTCGGTTTAAGTGCGCGGATGTAACCAGGAAAAAATATCGGAATCACAGGTCGAGCGGCTTGCTATGGTGAAGAGACGTCAATTTCTCGGAGGCTTCGGTGCATTAGCCTTAGCGGCTTGCAACCCTACAGTGATTAAACCAACACCAATCGTCAAAATGCACTCAGGCTCAATTCAAGGGGACGTCGTCCAAGGCGTGCATCGATTTCTGGGCATTCCTTATGCCGCTCCGCCGTTCGGTAAGTATCGCTTTCGTTCACCGGTTGAGCCTGCGAGTTGGCAAGGTGTGTTTCCAGCCACTCAATATGGTCCCATTTGTCCCCAAACTGGGGGCATCCAATTGGGATTGCCGGATGAAGGGCAGGATTGTTTAAACCTGAATGTCTGGACCCCTGATCCAGGTAATCGATCGCTGCCTGTTATGGTCTGGGCACATGGAGGAGGGCAAGTATCCGGCTCTGGTGCTAACAGGTTATATGACGGCACCCATTTTGCTCGTGAGGGTGTCGTTCTAGTGACTTGCAACAGACGTCTTGGAGCCGAGGGGTTCTTGTATTTGGAGGAACTAGTGGGCGATGGAATTGGCCCCGGTAACCTTGGCATTCAGGATTTAGGATTCGTGTTGCAGTGGGTCCAGAAAAATATCTCAAATTTTGGGGGTGATCCAAACAATGTGACCCTGTTTGGAGGATCGGGCGGCGGTGCGGCGGTGCTTGCACTGCTAGCGACCCCAGGCTCTGAAGGATTGTTTCACCGAATTATTTCACAGAGCGGTGGACACGCCGCCCAACGGCCAGACACAGCAACGGCTATTGCAGAGCGCGTGCTAAATCATGTCGGGATAGGTGCAGGAGACGTTGACAAACTACAATCGCTCCCATGGCAGACGTTAGTTGAAGCCTATGACCTTATCGATGAGCAAGCGCTAGGGCGGCCTCAAATATACCTTCCAGTAATCAATCAGCACATGCCTACTCACCCGGTCGACGCGAGCTTTGAGGGCATCGGTCATTCGGTCGATTACTTGATTGGTCACTGTCGTGATGAAGCCAGACTATTTTCAGCGATTCTTCCCTCCTTGGAGGACAGCGTATTTTATCGTCGGGCGAATCAAATCATTCTAGGCAGCGGTCAAGCTTGGAGCGCTGTGCAATCTGCATATCAAGCGTCTTTTCCTAACTTGGATGAGGATCAAATCAATACTCGAATCATGGGTGACTTGTGGTTCAGAATCCCGAGTCTTCGAATCGCTGCTGGTCACGCAAAATTTGCCAAAGCCAAAACCCTTGTCTATCAGTTTGATTGGGAATCCCCATTAATAGGAGCAGCGCATTCGCTGGACTTGATGGTGTTCGGCAACGGCTTGCCTTTCTCTCCCCTAGCTGGATTTGCTGACTACAGCGAGACTTCGAGCCGTATGCGACGTGCCTGGGTGAATTTTGCTGCAGATGGAACGCCATCAACACCTGATCTCGAGTGGAGCGATTACTCAGAAGAAGAGTCGGTTGTGCATATTGATGAGACATTCTCGACAACTACCGGCCCCCCACCCGAACTAGAACCCCTAGCACGAGTGTTGAGGGAGTCCTGGTTGGCGCTTGATTTATAACGACTCGTGATTTTGCTGATTGGTTCCGGGCTGCGTAAATAATGCCCAATTCGATTGCAGACGCTCGGCGAATCGCATCTTGGGAAAATGAGTCACCTGATAAGTTTGATATTTACTCCCTGTGGCCGATCGAACACGCGCCTGAATCAAAAAGAGTTCAGGTATGATTGAAAATCAAGGCAAGCCGGTGGACTGCTTGTTTGCCTAGGTTACTAACG
>PBWF01000028.1 GCA_002728935.1 Gammaproteobacteria bacterium
CCTTGGTGGTTCCATTTTTCAGTGGCACCCTGAGCTCGAGATCGGCTTCGCGTTCGTTCCTACCTCGCTGCACATTCTCGATTTGGTTAATGAGCGAGGAAAGGTCTATCAAGCCGAAGTGCTTCGCTGTCTAAGCGCTTAAATTCCTCCGGCCAGAAATAATCAGCTCGCAGTGTCAATTCGCTTATTGTGGTGGGCTCGTCAGGCGCGACTGACCTCGAAACCGATACTTGGGAAGTGAACAGCAATAGTCTCTGCAATAGGATCTTCTCGTTCAATAACGATTGCGTGCGGGGTCCAAGATTGTAGGGTGCCGGTGACAGGGATTCTGCCGTAGTCATTGGGTTCCACACTCACGGCTGTGCCCGCTGTTAGGCCGTTTGCCAAGCTAGGATTGATGCTTTGACCCTTTCGGCTTAAGCGTGGCTCGGCCGCTTTGCCGATCTCGAGCGCCGATTCTGCTGAGAGATCCTCCCATGCATTGGTTTGAAAGGCTTGCATTCGCTCCACAAAGGCTCGAACTGCAGGCCACGGGTCGAAGAGCCGCGCGTTTGCTGCATTACCCGCCACGAACCACAGACAGTGGTAGACGCTGAAGTCAGCGATGCAAGGCGTTTCACCAAACAAGAAAGGCTGATGCAGCGAATGGGACAGTTGATCCATGAGCACCTGGAATTCCGCGAGTGCTGCGTCTGGGGAAATAGATACGAGTGCTTGCCCGCCGGCTAGCTCGGCTCGGTCTTTTTGAAAGGCTTCAAGGTCGCTCGCGGACATTTGACTCATCTGCGCAGCGATAGCCTCGGGTCTGAAATTGAGCGCTACCGTGATTTTAAAGAGTTCAGTGTCCGCCCATCTGGCGATCCGCTCGGCATTGAATCCAGGCGCATAAATATCGGTTTGATCGCTCATGGCGCTTAGCGTTCGACAAATGATCTCGGTGTCGCAAAAAATGTCAGCGCCGATTTGCATAATGGGCGTCTTTCGATAGCCCCCGCTTAACGGCATCAAGTGGGGGCGAGGCATCATGGGTGGAATGATGACCGACTGCCAAGGTAGGCCTAAATACCCCAGCAGCACTCTGACCTTCTCGGAGAATAGGCTTGGCGGGTAGTGGTGAAGAATAATGGAGTCCATGGTGGTTCCTGTTAAAAAGAGGCTGAGATGAGTCGCGACCGCTTTGTTTAATTCGCGATCGACGTTATCAACCGCAGTAACAAATGGAAAGTGTCCAAATGGCCGATGCTGATAGGCCGAGAAAGGCTAAAGCCGAGCCCTAGTCAGTCGCCCGTGCGACTCATCGAAATGTCATCGTTTTCGCGATATGGTGAGGCAATGCCAGCCATACAAGTCAACGCCCTGACCCTCAACCCGAATGCTGTGGCGATGACGCTTGTAGCGACCTACAGGCGGCGAGTCCAGGCCTCCCTTGAAAGAGTATGGGAGAACGTATTGGACTGGGAACATCTCCCTCACTTGCACGAAACATCCTTTGATTATTGTTCGTTGGACGAGACGGGCGCCTGGGGGTGGAGGGTTTGGTCTGCGCCGGATAAATCCAGTCACATTGAGCTCTGCGTCGATGCTGACCAATACGTTGCAAGAACGTACGTGGGAAGCGATCAGCAGAGCGAGATATGGACGAGGCTAGACGCTGTTGATGAACGAGCGACCGACATTGAGGTGTCGTTCTATCTCTCTAGGGTCCCAGAAGAAAAGGTGGGTCAGCTCGGCGAGGCCATGCTGAGGCTATACACCAGACTCTGGGATGAAGATGAGTCCATGATGCAGGAGCGACAGCGCAGATTGGACCAGCGGCCAGGGCGAGAGCAGGAGAAAATTATCGGCAAGGTCGCGGAACTGACGTCTCACTTACCCGTTACGTTTGAGTTTGACCGACAGCAGTACGAGCTCCGATTTAACCAGTCTTGGCGGCTCAGACCGCTGATTTGCCCGCACCTCCTTGGACCGCTTGAACCCAGTGAACAATCAGACTCGATCTTGCGGTGTCCCTGGCATGGGTACGAGTTTGATGTCGAGTCCGGTGAGTGCCTCTCGCCCTCGACGGCAACCTGCAAGCTAAATCCATTACCCATGATTGAGGAGCGCGATGGGAAGCTCTGGGTAGTGAAAGCCTAGTTTCACCCACCCCGTTCGGTAGTTTTGAGCAAGCTCATGGCGGTTGCGCGCATGCAGGCCGATCAGTTGTTTCAATCTTGGATGAAGAAATGAGTGAGAAATTCAAGAACTGACCCTTTTTTGTGATCGTGGGTATTGAAAGCTTGAGAGCGATTGTTAATATCAAAGTCATGTTGCGACGCTGTCAGGGTTGAATGTCAACAACCGAGTTTCTCGAATTAATTCCGCTTCAATCGTCATCACGGACTGGTGCGTCGACCCAAGTGCGGCAAGCCGGGCTCAGGCAGCACACGCCTACTCACTTCAATTTCGCCCTTCGAGATCTGTTCCACCATCTTTGTGGGACTGGTGTTTTCTTGGGCAATACCCAACCTAACCTTAGGCAGCGAGGTGCTTAATTAATGACCGCGAAATCGAGACGATCAGTGAAAAGGCTATGTACCAAAATGAGCGGTAAGCGATCGAAACGAAAACAAGCGGTCAAAACGGGTAGCGACATTCAACATGCAGCCTTGGCCCATTTGGACTTTGACGCGATCCACCTTCAAAGCCACCGCGCCCACGGTGAGCGCCAAATCAGACCGCTTGAGGCTAAGACCGATAGCCAAGCCCGGTATATGCGCGCTATTCAAACTCACCCGGTAACCTTTGGTATCGGTCCGGCTGGTACCGGGAAAAGTTATTGTGCAGCGGGGCTAGCGGCGGATGGTTTGCGGCGAGGTACGATTTCGCGATTGATCCTAACTCGACCTGCGGTAGAGGCTGGAGAGCAGCTCGGTTTTTTGCCGGGCGATGTCGATGAAAAATTTGGCGTATACATCGAAGCGTTTCGCGAGATTCTTGATGAGCGGCTAGGTCGTGGTGCAGTTGACTATTATCTTCGCCATGGGCGAGTTTTGGCGGCGCCACTTGCCTACATGCGGGGCAGGACCTTTGGTCCAGGGAATTTCGTCATTCTCGATGAGGCGCAAAATACCACGGTGACGCAAATGAAAATGTTTCTTACGCGTATCGGAACCGACTGTACGGTGGTCATCAACGGGGATGTTCAGCAGAGTGATTTAAAAGGGGCCAATGGCCTTGGGGACGCGATCGATAGGCTGACAGGCCTCGCGCAAGTCAAGGTGCATGCCTTTGAACGGAACGACATTGTTCGCAGTGGGTTAGTCAGAGCGGTTATCGATCGTTACGAGGTGGCCTAGCTGGACTTAAGCCACCGTCATATGAGGTCAGACTGTTCTTGTTGAGGCCGGATGCTGGGTGAGCCGACGCCGCTGGCCACACACTTGTCAGTGGCATCAGAATGGGTGGTGCTGTCCGGCCAGTCCTCAGACTAATCGCAGGGAGTAAACCTTATGCCTACTATGACGGGTTGGGATTTAACACCTGCGCCGTCAAGAGCGCCTATGGGCCCTCAGAGTACTATCGATCCAAATTTTTACAGGGCGAGCCCCAAGACTTAAGTCACTGTGAGGCGAGGCTTGCTCCAGCGTTCGCGGCGCTGGATGAGTGAGCGTTAATAGGGATGCCAACCTGCGATTTGGCCGGCGTGATAACCGCCATCGACCGTGATTTCCACACCGNTAATCCAATGAGCATCCCCAACGGTTAGGAATTCAGCCAAGCCTGCAATGTCCTGAGGTTCAGCCGCTCGACCGCTCAATTGCACGATTCGGTCATAGGTTTCATGACCCAGCAGCGCTCTGAAATCATCAGAAAGGGCGGTCGCAGTGATACCAGGATTGATGCAATTCGCCCTGATGTCACGAGGCTTCCCCAACCCCGCTGCACGGTAGGTATACGCGGCAAGGCACTGCTTTGAGAATTTGTAGGGGTCGTTCTGCCAGCGCGTTGGGTGANGCTNCAACCATTCGAGTCCCGATTCGAAACTCGGGGTATCCAGCATTGAATCAANNTGGGTTCGATTGTCTTTCCAATCTCTCCCTGCGCTAGACGCGATNAATGTCACGGCACCACCNGACTCAATGCGGGGTAGTAAGCGTTCAATGAGTGAGCGCGTGCCAAGAAANTTGATGCGAACGACCTGCTCGGGATGGCTCGGGATGGGACCAACNCCCGCAACNCAAATCACGGCGGAGAGTTGCGCGGGTGCTTGATCGATTGCGTTTGAAATACTTAAGGGATCATTCAGATCGCAGGCAATCTCGTCGNTCGATCTATCCNGTGCGGGTTGACGNTCGAGATTGATCACCCGATGGCCTTTGTCCTCCAGCCGCTCCCTGATCGCTCTGCCAATACCACNGGAGCCGCCGGTGATGAGAATAGGTGCATGCATCAAAGGAGAATAGAGACGCCAAGNGAGACTGGTCAAGCGTGCTATTCTCAGGGCATGTCGGAGGAAAAGTGCCCAACGGCGGTTTCGCAGCTAGATGCAATGAAGCGCGGTGAACGATCGTCTACTGATCTCGTGAATGCATCGNTTCAACGGATTGNAGAATGTAATCCAACACTCAATGCCGTAATTACCCTGGCCGAGGAGCGTGCATTANCGGAAGCAGAGGCCTGGGATCGAGCTTATTTGGACGAGCGGTCTTTACCGCCGCTTGCGGGCTTGCCCGTTTTGATCAAGGACAACCAGCGAACCGAGGGCATTCGCACGACCCTTGGTAGTGCGCGTCACNTCNATACGATTCCNNANCANGACGCGGGTATCGTGCGACGGCTTCGGGCGGCGGGTGCGATCGTGGTGGGTAAAACCAATATCCCGGAGTACAGCATCGGCGCGAACACGGTAAATCCGGTGTTTGGAGCGACTGGTAACCCCTTTGATCCAGCAATGACTTGCGGCGGTAGCAGCGGAGGATCAGCGGTCGCTGTCGCCGCGGATATGGTGAAGTTAGCCACTGGCTCTGATCACGGCGGTAGTCTCCGAATCCCGGCGTGTTATTGCGGGGTCGTTGGGTTTAGAGCAACGCCCGGCGTTGTGCCTAACGAGGAAAGAAGAACGCCGAGCACCCACTACAGCCTCCAAGGCCCCATTGCCCAAACCGTTGAAGATGCGGCACTGATGTTATCGGTGATTGCTGATCGAGCCCATGGCGGCAGCCAGGATCCCATGGCCTTTCCACTGGACGCGCGCCAGTTCCGAACGCTTGAGGAGGTAGACCCTCGAGAGCTATCGGTGGCGGTCAGTACAGATTTAGGGGGGCTATTGGTCTCCAAGGAGACCAAAGCCCTTTTCGAGGCTCGAGTGAGTGCCTTAGCGAAGCATTTAGGCCGGGTTGAGGCGAGCGGCCTTGATCTAAGGGATGCGCCAGATGTTGATTGGCATATCCGGCAGGACGTATTCGTCTCTCAGTATTTTGAAGAAGCGGATCAATGGGGCGAAGACTTNAATCAGAANGTCCGGCAGACCTTTGATGCGGCNAAGCGCACATCGATGCAGGCGATTGCNGNGGCCCGGCATCGGCAACTCGAGATCATTCGTCGGTGCGATGATCTGTTTTCAAGATTTGATGTGTTGTTAGTTCCCGGGGTAGGGGTGCAACCTTTTCGTTGGTTGATGAATTACCCAGAGACGGTCGATGGCGAGGTGATTGCAAACTATATGGGCTGGCTTCATCTCACCTCCAGCTTGACCGTTGCCGGCCTGCCGGTGGTCACCCTACCGATGGGGCTGGACNACANAGGCCTGCCGTTTGGCNTTCAGNTCGTNGGCCGCCGGTACCACGATCATCGATTGCTTTCTATTGCNCGAACGCTTGAGCGGATCTGTGCGCACCAAGAAGGGTTAGGTAGACCGATCCCAGTGCTTGGGCCNTAATTTCGCGGGTAGCGTCAGTCCTTGCTCGGAGAATGGGTCTGGGTGACACTGGATCATCGGATCGGCTNAAAGCAACAGCCCGAGTAAAAACNGGTGCAATGATTCTCACACCTGTTATCCGATGGACCAAAGCGTTAAGTTTCTCTCGATACATGGGTTCTCGAGCAGGTATTTAGATGGCTTTATGCGCCGTTTACACATTTGCTTTAAAGCAAGGATGAGAGGCGTTGCGNTGCATCCAGCATCACGACATGAAAAGGAGCACGAATGAACGTACAACCTTCTGGCGCCTCCTGCGGCGCATCGGTCACGGGTCTTCAGTTGAGCGACCTAAACGATCAAGCCACCGTCGACGCGCTGAGAGAAGCCTGGCTAACGCATAAGATCATCGCTATTCATGATTTCGCGCTCACCTTGGATGAGCTGCAGTTGGTTGCCAGCTACTTTGGGCCGTTTGGCGAAGACCCTTTCTTTGAGTCGTTGCCAAGCCATCCCCACGTCGCAGAGGTCAAGCGATTGGCAGGCGAGACCGCCCCTTTGTTCGCCGGTGGATGGCATTCAGATTGGAGTTTTTTGCCAGGGCCCCCAACCGCCACCTTGCTGTATGGAAGCATTGTGCCTCCCATAGGCGGAGACACACTGTTCGCTGATCAAGTGGCAGCATGGGAGGCGCTTGAGCCCGCTCTTAAGGATCGGGTAGCCAATCTGCAGGGGATTCACTCGGCAAGACGCTCCTATGCCCCGGATGGTTTTTATGGAGAGAAAGATGAGGGCCGATCAATGGCGATCCGTTACTCGGAAGACGCCTATGCCTGCCACCCTCATCCGATTGGCCGTCCTCATGAAGAAACGGGTGCAACCGCTTTGTTTGTAAGCCCCGCCTATACCATTGGCATCGACGGAATGGATGATGCTGAAGCCGATGAGATACTTCGCGAGCTCTATGCCCATCAGGGCCAAGAAGCCTTTGTTCATCGACAGCGNTGGGAGCCGAATATGTTGGTCATCTGGGACAATCGCTCNGTGGTTCATATGGCAACTGGCGGCTACGAGGGTCANGATCGAGTGCTGCAACGCGTGACGGTAGCACCGAGGGCTNCTTAGGGAGTGCATGCTTTAGCTGGCGGGTTCGCCCGAGATCCAAGGAANGGACCAGGCACGCGGNATCAAAATTGAGTGAAANGCCGCATTGATCTAAAGGNGNGTTGNGTCAATCTTTGGTTGGCATGAAAGAGNTGGGGGNCGAGGNTCATGCGATGTGAGCANNTGAGAAGGGGAGAGCAAGAATGACGCGAGAAGTCGTGTGCCACGGGGTTGAAGCGCCTGATCTAGGGTTGATTGGCGTTACGCGATATATCGAGGGCGATACGCTCGACATTGAGTGGGAGCACATTTGGCGCACGCAGTGGCTGCTCGCAGGCCTAGTCAGCGATGTTAGAGAACCTGGCGAATTCTTCGTGTTTGAGATTGGTCCTGAGCAGATCCTGGTCACTCGAACAGCAAAGGGCGATCTCAAGGCGTTCTACAACGTGTGCCAGCACCGAGGCAATCGCCTGGTGAATGAGCGCTCCGGTCGTGCAGAAGACTTTCGTTGCCTGTATCACGCTTGGACTTACGATCTTGATGGGGAATTAAAGGGCGTTCCTGGCCTTGCCAATTTCAGTCAGGACCCGAGGCAAACGAGACCCTTGAAACCCGTCGCGCTTGATGTTTGGAATGGATTGATATTTGTTCACTTGGGCGCCGAGCCGCCAACGCTTGAGTCATTCCTAGGCCCGGTCACTGACTTGCTCTCGGGTTATCAATTTGCGCAGATGACGCTTGTTCAAGATCAAACGGTGGACATTGCCTGCAACTGGAAGACGGTGGTCGATAACTTCTCAGAACTCTATCACGTGGACTTCTTGCACCCCCAACACCAACGGATGGTGGATTGCCAAAACGATTTGGTTCGGCTTATCGAAGGAGGACATACAGGCGTTGAGGTGCCGGGTGCCACCGTCAATCCAAAATTTCCGATTCCAGAGGAACCGACAGACATTCAGTCCATGCAGCTAAAGCAAGTAGGGCTGGATCCATCTGATTATGTAGGTCGAGTCATGGATATTCGTGAGGCGATTCAGGCGCAAAAACGCGAGGTCGGATCCTCGCTTGGGTTTGACTATTCAGGACTTGAAAATCATCAGTTGTCGGACGTATGGCAGTACAACTTGTTCCCTAATGCGATTTTGTCTTTCACGCCAGAGCATTTGTGGATACTGCGGCCAAGGCCACATACCAGTGACCCGAATCGGTGCTGGTTCGATAAATTGAGCCTCCTTTTGTTTCCAGAGACGGAAGCAGGTGTTCAGCATATCGGTGGCCAAACTCGGCACGGGGTCATGCAAAAACCCGCGCAGCGACCCACTCGAGACTGCTTTGAGGCACTCGCAGTGAAACAAGGGCATAAGTCGATGACCGACACTATCGATCAGGACATCTCACTGCTTGAAGAGGTGCAAGCAGGAATGACATCGAGTGGTATCGATGACGTCGTTTTGGGGCACGACGAAATGCGGATGCAGCACTTTCACAATCATTGGGAAGCTCTGGTTGGCGAGGGTTGATGGCGTTGCCCCTTTTGTGACGTTCCCCTGGAAGAGGTGTATTCGCGAATAGCTCGCCGCACTATTGAATGCTCACGCTTGCAAGAATTAATGGATTCCATTACGTTTTGGAAGGTCGCTTTAACGACCTAACGCAGGCCACGTGGCCAGTTTGATAATGTAAAGGATGGTGCTGATGACCGCTTTCATTCGAACCCCTGACGAGCAATTTGAAGATCTATCTGACTTTTCATTCGGGCCGAACTATCACACCTGGCGCGACTTAAGGATGCACTATGTGGATGAGGGGCCAGTCGATGGGCCAGTGATGCTGCTACTGCACGGTATGCCGACCTGGTCCTATCTCTATCGGGACATGATTCCGTTGTTGGTGGATGCT
>PBWF01000029.1 GCA_002728935.1 Gammaproteobacteria bacterium
GACGAAACCCATCCCCATGATGCAAAGCTGGGTGCCCATCATGGGCAGCATCAGACGAACCAGAGTCTTTAGCTCTCCAGGCCGCACATTCGGCTCCTTGTATTAAATCGAGGGAGTTGGATGAGTCTTTCCGTGCTTACTCTGTAGAAAGTCTTAGCCCTGCCCGCCTGCCATGAAAATTCTGTTAGATTGTTGGCTCACTTGAGCGAGCATTGTGACATGTCCGGCCCTCTTGAAGGCATAAAAATACTGGACCTCACGACGGTCATCTCTGGCCCATCAGCCACGATGTTGCTGGCGGATCAAGGCGCCGACGTCATCAAAATTGAATCCATGCACCGTCCTGACCATGCACGGGGCGCGGGCAACGCCAATCAGTCCGTTACCTCCGTATTCCTTAACAACAACCGGAATAAGCGAGCACTTGCTTTGGATCTAAAAACCCCAGAGGGGGTTGAGGTTTTCTTCAAGCTTGCGGCAACGGCTGATGTTGTTATTCAAAATTTTAGACCTGGCGTGGTCGATCGCTTGGGGATTGGCGAGGGGGCTCTTCGCTCGCGGTATCCGGGCTTGATTTACGTGTCCATCTCGGGCTTTGGCGACCAAGGCCCCCTGTCACATAAACCAGTTTACGATCCGATCATTCAAGCGATCAGTGGGCTGACCACCGTCCAAGCAGGGTCCGATACCGAGCGACCCCGACTCATTCGAACCATTGTGCCAGACAAGCTCACGGGCATTGTTGCAGCGCAAGCGATTAGCAGTGCGCTGGTGCAGAAACTTCGTACTGGCGAGGGACAACACGTTAAGTTATCTATGCTAGACGCCGTGATTAATTTTCTTTGGTCATCGGACATGGGCAGCCAAACCTTTGTTGGCCGAGAGGTCGAGATAGCTCGAGCAGCCACCTTCATCGACCTCATCTACGAGACAACCACCGACTACATTTCGGTGTCAGCCATGACCAATCAGCAGTGGCAATCGCTCGCGGATGCGGTTGGTCGTCCAGAGTGGAAAGAGGATGATCGGTTTAAGACGCCGGCCTTGCGAGACCTCAATGCCAACGAGCGGTTGGAAATGACTCAAGCCGCGCTCAAGACTGAGTCGGCAGCGTATTGGCTCGAACGACTAGAGGAATATGGGGTTCCCTGTGCGCCTGTGCTGACCCGCAGCGCCATGATCAACCACCCCCAAGTCAAANCCAATNNAGTCTTACTNGANACNGAGCATCCGGTGGCTGGCCGAATTCGCCAAGCAAGACCTGCCGCCCAATTTTCAGCGAGGCCATTTAGCACCCGGCAAGGCGCCCCTAAACTCGGGGAACACTCGCTGGAAGTCNTATCAGAAATCGGTCTTAACGAAAAGGAGATCGAGCAACTAATAAACAACCAAGTGATTGCATGCAACGAATAGGCATCGCTGATAAGGGCCCANAGCTNGTTGCGAGAAGCAGGTGTACATATTTGCTTTGCTCGGGTCGTTAGGTCTTGTTGACTCCCTTGACGCGGCTAATCTCCTTTGCCGTGGCGCCTACACGAGCCTCGCACTGGTTATCGACCGACGAAGTTTGGTGTCCTTTTCTCGCCAAATGCTTTTCTTCCTTCGGCCCCGTCTTCGCTATCACGAACTGTGAGCAACGCATCACGCGCGAGAGCCGCGATCTCGGCAGGACCTCGCGGCACCGTTTCAGCAACGAATTGTTTGATCGTTGAAACGACAAGTGGTGCGCTCCGTTCCAGGATTCGAGCGTACTCGAGCGCAGCCTCAAGCTGGCTACCGAGCGGGACAACCTTGTTAACCATCCCTACCTCGTAGGCCCGCTCTGCCGATAAGTCCTGCCCAAGCAGNATGAATTCCATGGCGACCTTGTGNGNAATCTTAGCCGCACAACCGGCGATCAAACCGCCGGTAAAGCCTACTTGCGCCTCAGGGTACATAAACCGCGTGTTATCGGCAGCGACAACCAAGTCACACATTTGCACCAGGATGTACGCCCCACCTACGCAAAATCCTTGCACCGCTGCGATGATCGGTTTGTTGGTCACCACACCGACTCCAGGCACACCCTGCCACATTTCTTTGGGCGCGTTTTTAATATCCGCGCCTACGGAAAAAGCTCTATCCCCTTCGGCACACAGAATGGCGCATCGTTCTGGTCCGGCATCATATCGACGCAACGCCGCTCTAAGACCTTGGATTACGGTCTCATCCAGCGCGTTCAGCTTATCGGGTCGGTTGATTCGAATGATCGCGGTCAGACCATCCATCTCGTAGGTCACTGGTTCCATGTGTTCTCCCTCCTATTGCAAAGTGGACATCGAACCGCTCGCTTATTGAACGGTTTCCTCAGACTAAGACTGTTGGCTATCGATACTTTTCGAGGGCCCCTCGCCGTGGGATGAATTACCAACAGCGACATTGCTACCCNATCCCTCGTCGCCAGATCNCTTTTAAAAGCCTCTCGGCATCTCGATCAATCCTTGAGCCATTAGGGCATGGCATTCCTCTAACGATAAATCATGGCGGCCGACCCCCTTATCCGGCAAGGCTGAAGGGGCCTAAGTCGTGTTCGAGCTGACTCAACAACCGGCTTCCGCTCGAGAACTGGCGACTGAGAAACGCCATTTGATCACCCAAGATACGCCCGCTGTGCGTCAGCGCCAGATACTCGGCACGATTTGGGCGGTATGGCAGAGCAAGCAATTCCATGCTGCACTCACTCAGCAATCGATTACCCTTACGCGTGTTACACCGCTTGCAAGCCGTCACCACGTTCGTCCAATCATCCTGCCCTCCCCTTGAAACTGGCTGAACATGATCGCGACTCAAATCAGTAGCTGGAAATTGGAGACCGCAATACAGGCACGTATGTTGGTCCCGGCGAAACAGCGTCGCGTTGGAAAGACTAGTCTTCATGTCGGCGTTAACCACTTTCCCTCGGCTTGCTAGCACGCTGTTCAGCGAGATAACTGATCGTTTCCCAGTTTTGGAGTACCCGCCAAACACATCTTTGACCGATTCACCGTAGGACCAACTCACTAGGTCGCGTGCGTGAAGCACGACCGCCTCCTGCCAGCCTATCCACTCCATTGGAATTCCCGCTGTGTTGATCCTCAGTATTTTGGTACTCAATGGTTTGACCTCTCCTTGAATGCGTCCCTTCTTATCGAGTGATTTTCGAGTAGTTGTTGAGTGGTGTTTGAGCCATCATCGAATAGCTATTGAGCGATTGTCACATGGCGATGACACATACTCATGCATAGCAATCGCACTGGCTTTACGCTCTGAACCCTCTCCTTCCCAATTCCTAGCCTCAGCTCTCTGTTCTGTTTTTCAGTCTCATGACTCGGGTCTACCTTTCTGTGCTCTGGAGACTGTCCACTATCGCTCCATCGTTACCCTCATCGATATCTCTGGCTCGCGACCAGCCTTCTTTGGCAGCAGCGCTGACGGACGGGGACCGCCCAGTTTTCACCAGCGCTTCCCTCTTTTTGGGCAACCTTTCGATTCGAGCCACAGTCGGCCAAGGATCTGAGTCAAAACCGATCTTCGTTTCATATTAGATCCTCGGCCGGAGGAATCAAGACTTGACCCTCGATTGCGAAGAGAGCTTACGGCTTGAGCCTTGGCCAGTTAATCCATCATCCATAGGAGCATGAACAAAGATTGGGTACCATTAGGTTTTACCGTTTCATTGGTGAACGATCCGATGCGACAGAGAGACGATAGAGAGCCGCCAGAGGCTATTGACACAATTTATGCCGATCGAGAGGGCATGCCCGCTCCCTTTGTCTTCGATCGTTCTGTTGCCACCGTNTTTCCGAACATGATTCGACGTTCCGTCCCCGGCTACGAGGCATCACTTGACCTCATTGCCATGTGCGCAGAGCAATTCGGTCGAGCGAATACCCGGTTTTATGATTTAGGCTGCTCGAGGGGCGCGGCTATTGCTGCCATGCTCAGGCGAAAGCCGACAGACACGGTCGTCATTGGCGTGGACACGTCGGAAGACATGTTACAAATTGCGCGCTCTGAGCTACATGGCCATATTCAGAGAGATGAGGTGAGGCTTCACGAGGCCGATATCACGGACTACCCGATTGAAAACGCCTCCCTGGTTGCTATGAACTACACCTTACAGTTCATTAGCGAGCAAGCACGACGCCCCCTCCTTCAGCGGATCTATGACGGGCTAGTAGATGGTGGTGCCCTGGTACTATCAGAAAAAGTAATCGGCGACGAACGTACTCAGCCTATCCTTGAAGCGTTGCACCTTGCCTTCAAGCGCGAGCAAGGCTACAGCGAGCTTGAGATCGCGCAGAAACGGGAGGCTTTGCTCAACGTGCTCATTCCAGAATCGATCGAGCAGCATGTCGCTCGTCTGATGGACCTTGGTTTTACTGCGACGTTGCTAGCCAAATCGATCAATTTCTGTACGTTTCTCGCAGTTAAACCGTAGCCCACACTACCGGATGACAATTACCGATCCATCATGGGATGCACGTTTACGCGGTGAACGGTTTTTCGCGCTCGCGAAAAATACCCATTTGGCTGACCACCTAGCTGCCTACACTCAAGCGATCGATCGCCGACTCGGTGCCAGGCCGCATGGCCGCGACGCTGAGTGGCAATCGGTTGTTAATCAGATTCAGCCATCCCCTGGGTCGACCTCAATAGCTGACCAGGCTTCGCTGAAGTCACTACTCAAATCGCTGCATCCTTGGCGCAAAGGGCCTTTCGTTATTAATGATCTGGTGATCGACAGCGAGTGGCGATCCGATTTGAAGTGGGAGCGCCTTAAAGACGNCATTCAATCGCTCCATGGTCGAACTGTTCTCGANGTAGGGTGCGGCAATGGGTTTTACCTTTCGAAGATGATAGACGAAGGCGCAGAACTCGCCCTTGGTATTGATCCAACACGACTCTTTTTTTATCAGTTTGAGGCTATTGCTCAGCTGACGGGACTCGCAGGCGCTGCCATCTTACCGCTGAAGGACGAAGATCTTCCTCCGGTCCAACTATTTGATACCGTATTTTCCATGGGGGTGATTTATCACCGGCGCCAACCGTTTCAGCACCTCGCCTATCTCAAACAGGTGATGCACCCTCGAGCTGAACTCGTACTCGAGACCCTCATTGTCACTGACGAGCACCGCTACCCAAAGGGCCTAAACCCTGACGACCGATATGCCAAAATGCGCAACGTTTGGTGCGTGCCAACCATCTCGCAAACCNTGCATTGGCTTACANGAAGCGGGGTTCANCAACCCGCGCGTCATNGACNTAACCNGCACGACCCGNGCCGANCAGCGGCGNACTGAGTGGATGACGTTCGAGTCGCTAGATGATTTTCTCGATCCTCATGACCCAGAGCAAACCATCGAGAGCTACCCCGCACCGGTGAGAGGCATCTTTATTGCCGATGCCTAATGCTTGATGCCTATCAGTGCAGAGTATCAGTGGAATGAGAGCAATTGCTGGATAAGCGAGTTTGAATGACTAGGGNGCTTAGGCGATCAATCCAAAGAAATAAGCCGCCTGTCGAACACTTCTAACGTCACAGACCGGCAGTCTCTTTCCTAAACGACTCCATCACCCTGCTGGCGCGCTGCGTTAACGCAATCGATCTTTAGGAAGCNAAATCCATCATGCCAGCAAAGCCAGATGGCGCATGGGGTCCAATGACTAGTTGTTCCAGTACGCCCTGACCCTTTTCTTGACCCTGATTACAGCTGAGAACAACATCGCACATTGCTTGAATATGTAGATTTTCAGGCCCCATATCGCTCAACACCAGGCGCTCTCGCAAGACGTCAAGCGGACCATGGTAGCTTCCATGCCGAAAGGTCTCGTGCCCGTATCCTAATCCTTTCATGTAAAAGGACCACTTCGGGGTCAACTCAATACGAAATTCATCGCCCTCCGAGGCCATGTTGATAACAGCTCTACTTGCATGCCGCGTACCCGGTTGGTAATCCTGGTGATACCTAAGAGACTTCAGGGTTACCTCATCACCGCCNCCATACTTGGGCACNAGNACCCCATTTTCATTCCAAGCTTCNCCNGATTCGTCTTGATTCACGAAGTAGTGAATGCTGAAGTTCTCAAAGTTCATCGGTGCCCAGANCCAAAAAAACTGAAANTCTGTNGCCGCNGGNTTGGGTTGAGCATCGGGTAATCCCACAGTGCGCAGGCCCCACGATCGGTCTCTTGTACCCTGAAACGCCTCCGGCTTAACTTCGTGGCGAACGCCATCAACCTCTACCCACCCCGACCAAGTGCCGTTTTGCATCATCCGAGTGACATCCATCATNAGCTGGGATCCTACTCGTCGGGTGAACCTTGGCTCTTCATGAGCGGAAATAAACGCATGGTAGGTTAGATCCGCCTTAACTCCGCCTTCTTGGTCGTCACAAGCAATACGAAGGGTTTGGAGCGGCTCTACGACCACAAGCGAGAGTGGCCCGATGGATAAATCGAGGCGCTCTAGGCCCATCACCTTTGATGCTAAAACGTTGTGCTGCACGCCATCGAACACAAATGAGAATGCGGCGTCCATCACATCAAGGTAAGGGTAGACCCCTAGGGCGAAGGCAAAAAACTTCTCNCCGTCCGAGTCATAGCCGTTGAAGAAATAGCGGTCATAAAAGTTCCGTTGACCAGCAACANAAGCNATGGGCTCTGGTGTTTGATGAATTGGATAATCGTCACCTTTAGACAGCATGAAATTTCCCCTCTGTTTCACTNACAACGTATCACCGCGTTACAGAGCACGTCAAAGCCATCGCACGTGACCGCTCACACTGCTATCATCGCTCGTATTTTTAGGGCCAGCCAGCATGATTAGCCTTTTGGGCATTGCACTCATCGCACTTACGGCTTTCGCACTGTCAGCCAAGCGGGGCCTCATCGATAAGCGAACGGTCCTGGGCGCATTTTTACTCCAAGCCGGGTTAGGCGGAATCGTACTTTATGTCCCGATTGGTAAGGATTTCCTGGACTTCCTTGCTCAGAAGGTCATCGCCTTACTCAATTACAGTCGAGCAGGCATAGACTTTTTATTCGGCGGTGTAGTGNGTGAAAACATCGGCTTTGTCTTCGCCTTTAACGTTCTACCCGTCATCATATTTTTCTCCTCGTTGATCGCGGTGCTCTACTATCTGGGCGTGATGCAGTGGGTCGTCGCAGTCATTGGGGGCGCGCTCAAAAAACTCATCCGGACTAGTCACTCGGAGTCCATGGCTGCCGCTGCCAACATTTTTGTTGGTCAAACCGAAGCGCCGCTCGTCGTTCGGCCCTATATCGCGGGCATGACCCGATCAGAACTTTTTGCGGTAATGGTTGGCGGCCTATCCTCCATCGCGGGCTCAGTGATGGCCGGTTACGCAGCTCTCGGCATCGAGGTGAAATACTTACTGGCCGCAAGCGTCATGGCTGCACCAGGCGGGCTAATGATGGCCAAAATTATGATGCCTGAGACAGAAACTCCGAAGCCNTTTGACCCCTCGATGAAGGACGAGGAAGGAGACTACACCAACATCTTTGATGCTGCAGCAAGCGGAGCAATGACTGGGCTGCAAATGGCTGCCGCCGTTGGCGCCATGCTCCTCGCTTTTATCTCCTTGATAGCTGCGCTAAATGGTCTTTTAAGTTGGACTGCGGGACTCATCGGCTATGACGGTGTGACCATCCAATCACTTCTGGGCTGGCTGCTGCAACCACTCGCTTTTCTTCTGGGTGTGCCTTGGAATGAAGCGGCCATCGCAGGCAGTCTTATTGGGCAGAAGTTGGTTCTCAACGAGTTCGTTGCCTATGTTGATTTCCTCGCCAGAGTGGATGACATGCAGCCCATCACCCAGGCAATCGTTACCTTTGCCTTGTGCGGCTTTGCCAACTTCTCGTCAATCGCGATCTTGCTTGGAGGGCTTGGTGCCTTGGCGCCAACACGACGCCACGATATTTCAATTCTGGGTCTGCGGGCGTTGCTAGCCGCAACGCTCGCAAACCTGATGAGTGCAGCGATTGCTGGATTCTTTTTATCCCTGGCAGCTTAAGTTAAATGGACCATACGATTCCTGTCATATCTATGCGCTCAGCAGAATGTGCGGCTACATTTACCGATTCGTTGCGGCGCTTCGGATTTGCTGCCCTCTCCGATCATCCACTAGACATGAATAGAGTNAATAGCATCTACGAAGAGTGGCGAGCNTTCTTTAAGACAGAGGAAAAGTTCGCCTATGCTTTCGATGCAGCCCATCAGGATGGTTATTTCGGCTTACAAGACGCCGAATCAGCGAAGGGATTCGTAGAACAGGACTTCAAAGAGTACTTTCACTATTACCCATGGGGCCGTTGTCCATCTCACCTGCTGGATAATGTCAAAGCCTACTATGAAGAATCCCAGACGTTGGCTGCACAGCTCCTTATCTGGGTTGAGCAGCACTCTCCTGCTCAAGTGAAGGCCAGGTACTCGCAACCCTTGTCCACAATGATCGACGGGAGCGTTGCCAGCCTGCTGAGGATCCTGCACTACCCACCGCAGAAAGGCGACAGCAAAGCACCACGCGCAAACGCGCACGAGGATATCAATCTGCTCACGATTCTCCCGGCCGCTGATGGGCCTGGACTACTCGTTAANCATCGGGATGGTCAATGGATCACTGTGCCGAACGAACCAGGCACTGTCATTATCAATACCGGCGATATGCTCCAGGAGGTCTCAGGCGGATACTTCCCTTCAACCACGCATCAGGTAGCAGCAGGTAGTGGCTCTCTCAACGAGAGCAGAATGTCTATGCCCCTCTTTTTGCATCCCAAGGCAGAGGTCAAACTTTCAGGCCGATACACAGCAGGGAGCTATCTGCGTGAGAGGCTCCANGAACTTGGCGTGCTCAAAGCCTGAAATCAAGCCAGCGACCATTGATTCGTCGTACTCGAAAGCTAAAAATCGCGCTGAGTGAAGGGGTTTCAAAGCAGGTGGAACTCTCATGCTGGGTCGAACTCCTACCTTTTAGCGACTGTCTATAGTCAGGATGCTTTTGTGGATGCCTGTTCAGATCAGAGTTTCAGCCACTGCTGGGTCATTGTGCCCGCTGTCATGGAACCACTGACATTTAGCGCTGTGCGCGCCATGTCGATAAGAGGCTCGATTGAAATCAACAATGCGACTAGCGTGACGGGTAGTCCCATAGTAGGTAACACGACTAGCGCAGCGAAGGTCGCACCACCGCCAACGCCGGCAATGCCGAATGAGCTGATGGTTACCACCAACATCAACACCAAGAAAAATTCAGGTGCGAGAGGATCGAGACCCACTGAAGGGGCAATCATCACGGCCAGCATCGCTGGGTATATCCCAGCACATCCATTTTGACCGATGGTTGCACCGAAACTGGCAGACAAGCTGGCAATGCTGGGATGATTTCCTAACGCCTTTACCTGGGTTTCAATGTTGAGCGGGATGGTCGCCGCAGAGGACCGCGATGTGAACGCGAAAACGAGTGCAGGAAAAGCTTTCTTGAAGAAAGCGATGGGCGACAAGCCTGTCAGCGATACGAGAAGACCATGCACTCCGAACATCAAAAANATCGCTAAATAGGAGACAGCAATAAATTCGAGCAAATTCCAGATGTCTTGGCTGTCAGACGACGCCGCCACCTTCGTCATTAAGGCGAGCACTCCGTATGGAGTCAGCGCAATGATGAGTCGAACGAGATGCATCACCCAGTCCTGCGCAATATCAACCCCGCGCTTAAGCGCTTGACCTTCTTGAGGTGCGACCGCCAGAAGTCTTAGACCCGCAATTCCAATCAAAATAGCAAAGATAACAACGGCAATAATTGAAGTAGGTCTTGACCCTGACAGATCAGAAAAAATATTCGTAGGTAAAAAGCTTACTAGCAGCGCAGGGACTGAAAGGTCTGCCACCCGATCTTGGCGCTCAATCAAGACTGCTGCCCGAGCAAGCTCTCGCTCGCCCTCGACTAACCCGTCAACTGACAAGTTGAAGCCAGCAGCCAACAGGCCACCGATCATGGCTGCAACTAATGTTGTTCCGAGCAAGACGCCCAATACACTGCTTCCAACGCGGCCCAGCGTGGACAGCTCCTCTAACCTTAATACCGCTGCAATCATCGCCACCAAAATAAGCGGCATGATGATCACTTTCAGAAGACTGACATAGGCTGACCCAACGAGATTGGTCCAACTGAGAATAGTATCCAAGGACTCGGAACCAACCCCGAAAAAGGCTTGCAGCAACGACCCAAACGCAAGCCCAAGGACCAATGAGAGTAGCACCCTTGTCGATAGCGCTAGACCCTTTCTTGCAAGAACAACGAGAGTAACAAGCAGCACTGCAAAGCTACCTAAAGAAATAAGCACCTAAATGACTCCTTACTCACAGCACAGTAACTAGAACCACACTACCACTCGTTTGAACCAGACCTTAACGCGATGGCCTATCGAGTGCTGACTTTTCCTAGAATTGCATTAAAGGTGGACGAGGGACGCATGGCCTTATCAGCCAACTCAGGATTGGGTTGGTAATAGCCACCCACATCTTGAGGATCACCTTGGGCAGCCAGTAACTCTTCATTGATAATTGATTCATTCTCAATGAGTTCCTCAGCAATCGCCGCGAAGGTCTCTTGAAGATTCAAGTCCCGAGTTTGCGCGGCCGCCGCTTTAGCCCAGTAAAGCGCCAAATAGAAGTGACTGCCTCGATTATCGAGCTCATTCACTTTACGGGAAGGAGATTTGTTCTCTTCCAGGAACTCTGCAATCGCCGTGTTCAAGGTCTCAGCCAAGATATCCGCTTTTTCGTTGTCAAACGTGGTTGCCAAATGCTCGAGAGACGCCCCGAGCGCGAGAAACTCACCTAAGGAATCCCAACGCAAGTGCCCTTCTTTTTCGAACTGTTGCACGTGTTTTGGCGCCGAACCACCCGCGCCGGTTTCAAACAGGCCGCCGCCATTGATAAGCGGTACNATAGACAGCATTTTGGCGCTAGTGCCGAGTTCCAAAATAGGGAATAAATCCGTCAGGTAGTCTCTTAGAACATTCCCAGTCACCGAGATTGTGCTCTCACCCTGCCTNATCCGCACTAAGGAGAAGCGTGTGGCCTCCGCGGGAGCCATGACGTGATGCTCTATGCCCGCTAGGTCGTAATCTGGGAGATACAATTCTAGTTTTTTGATCAGTTCCGCATCGTGGGCTCGCGCTGCATCCAACCAGAAAACGATGGGCCAACCCGTTGCTCGCGCTCGGTTGACGGCAAGGCGGACCCAATCTTTGATCGCACCATCCTTGACTCTACACAACCTCCAAACGTCGCCTTCTTCAACTTCGTGACTGAGCAAGGTATCACCCAAACTGTTACGGACTGTCACTGTCCCATCACCTACCATCTCGAATGTGGTGTCGTGAGAACCATATTCTTCCGCTTTTTGCGCCATCAGGCCGACATTAGGCACTGATCCCATCGTCGTTGGATCATAAGCGCCATAGGCTTGGCAATCTTTGATGGTTTCCGCGTAGACACGGGCGTAGCACCGATCCGGAATGACCGCCATCATGTCGTGAAGCTCGCCATCTGGGCCCCACATTTGCCCAGATTCCCGAATAGCCGCTGGCATTGAGGCATCAATAATGATGTCACTGGGCACGTGTAAATTAGTAATTCCCCGATCTGAATCGACCATGGCCTGGGCCGGCCCACTCGCAAGGCAATCATCCAGCGCGGCTTTGATTGAATTGCGCTCAGCGTCAGATAACTGGCCGATTTTGTCGTACGCGTCACCAACGCCATTATTTGGATCAACACCAAGTCGCGACAAGGTATCTGCGTGCGCCTCAAAGGCGGACCGGTAGTAAGCTTTCACGCCATGACCGAAGAGGATGGGATCCGAGACCTTCATCATGGTCGCCTTTAAATGGAGCGACCAGAGCACCTCATTCTTTTTGGCTTCAGCCAACGTCTCATCTAAGAAAGCNGTTAGCGCTTGCTTACTCATAAAAGCGGCGTCCACCACTTCACCTGCGTCAACCGATATGGCTGATGCAAGGACGGTGGTCTGCCCTGCTGTATCAGTAAAAGCAATTTCGAGTGAATCAGACCCACCCATGGTAACTGACTGCTCAGACCCATAGAAATCGCCAGACTCCATATGCCTAACGCTCGACTTTGAGTCTGTCGACCAGACCCCCATACGATGAGGATGCTTTTGCGCGTAGTCCTTGACTGCGCGCGCCGCGCGCCGGTCGGAATTACCCTCTCTCAATACTGGATTAACTGCACTCCCTTTGACTCGGTCATACCGCGCCTTATTCTCCCGATCATCATCCGTCTGAGGATCGTCAACATAGTCCGGTAGAACGTAACCCTGGGCTCTTAATTCTTCGATAGTTGCCTGCATTTGGGGATTTGAGGCCGAAATGTTCGGCAATTTGATGATATTGGCTTCCTTGGCTTGAGTAAGCCGCCCCAACTCAGCAAGGTGGTCAGGCACTTTCTGACCGTCTGGCAATCGGTCAGAGAAAGCAGCCAAAATTCTGCCCGCGAGTGAAATATCCCACATTTCCACATCTACGCCGGCCGTATCCGTAAAGGCCTTAATAATCGGCAAGAACGAATATGTTGCTAGCCGTGGCGCCTCATCCGTTTCCGTGTAAATGATCTTCAAATTGTCAGTCATACAATTTCCACTATTCTTGTTTTGAATCTCTGCCCGTCGTCAATCGATACTGCCAGTCAATGCCTGCGAAAGCTGATCCATAGATTTCTGTGTTTGCCACAGTATCAAAGGACAGGTCGACTCCAGGGAGCGTTCGTTATTTTGCTGCACTTTGCAGCGCCTGGTTTCATCGATACAAGCGGCTTGCTCAGGGTGCCTCCTTGCGCCCNAATCAAAGTGGTGTTGCGCCTTCTTTTAATATGCGTAGCTTCCACCGCGACCACCCGGGGCGGCTGGTCTGCTTTGATTTAGCGCTTGTTTAGCTGGTGCTTACCTAGCGCTTACTTTGCATTTACCTGGCATAAATCTCGCAGCCTGGCCGATGTGCCGCTTCATTCGTGTCCTTCGAATTCCAAAAATAAAGCGTGCATACCATCACGTTTTCTTGCGGTTACAAAAACCTTAGTCCCCACTCAGAATTGCCCGATTATAGAGAAATCAGCGCAAATTGACAGACGAATTCGATGGGCTGGGTGATCATAGAAAATGGCGGAGAGCCCACCGTTAGAAAGGCGCTGGTATCTCGAATACCAGGGGAATTTTGGAGACAGGATGTTCAAATTCCAGCCTTTGTGCATGGAGCATCAATCGGTCGACCGCTCGTTCTACAGGCTTTGGCGCATATATGTCGCAACCCAAAATGGGCGCTCCGACCATCGCAAGATGCGCACGGATTTGATGCCTCGTTCCCGTGATTAACTCGATCACGACCCGCCGGACGCAACCGAGGTCGATTTCCGAATAAATAGAACCCTTGCTCACCTCGACCTGCTCTAATGCAAGCAACCGTGTCTGACTGGGTTTGCCACGACCAAAAGCCAGAATCTGCCGCGGACGTAGAAGTCTGTGAGGCGCTAGCGGCAGNTCTATTTTATCTGGTAATGGTGATGGGCCCTGCAGAACTAGCGCCTGGTAAATTTTCTTGACCTCCCGTTCTCGAAATTGTCGGTTTAAATGACTCAACGCAACCGAGGTTAAGCCAACGACCATCAGTCCTGACGTATCCCTATCCAAACGGTGAACAAGATGCGCGCCGCTCGATCGCAGCCGAGCCTTCCGTATGACCGAGGGACCACCAAACCTCGGCGTGGTGCTCTGCAATCCAGCTGGTTTGTTAATCACGAGGATGTCTGTGTCCTCAAAGAGAACGTCCAAGGGCTAACCGTGCGTTATTTCCATAACGAAAGCCTACCAACCAGAAAGCGAGGAATCATTACCTGAGGTAAGATACCTGGGTCATCAAGGCTCGCACCATGTCTACCAATCAAGATCCACTGGTTGATGCCATCACGCTTGGCGTACCCACGCTTCTTCAGCTCCTCGACGGCTTGACTGCGGTGCTTGAGCGGTTCAACCCAGATCAGCACGAGCAATTGCTGGCCATCCTGCAACCCGAGCAAGTTAAGCTAGGTAAGGTGCAGCAAACTCTCAAAACCGCTTCCTTCCCCTCTCATGTCGCCCGGTTTGGCGAGCTACTGATGGAGGCGATCACTTATGCGGACAGGGCGATCCAGCACATCGACCACTCAGCGGTAGACCCCATNCGTATTCTCGCAGCGTCCAGAGCCGTATGCAGAGCACGGGAAGCGCTATTTCCAAGTGCGACGCTGCTTGCTCCCATTCATGAGTTTTTCCTTGACCCAGATAAAAGACGCCAATATCCGCTATCGGAGGCAAACCGGCCCGACTTTGAACGGTGCCGCGTCATTCACCAAGCNCACAGTCGAGAAACCCGCGGAGGCTACAGTGCATTCGTGCCCAACGCGGCCCGGGAGAATTCGAGGCCCCTTATTATCGCGCTGCACGGCGGCACGGGCCATGGACGTGACACCCTCTGGCATTGGCTGACCAGTGCGAGATCCAACGATATGAGCGTCATGGCGCCCACCTCGATTGACGATACCTGGTCACTCTTTCAAGTTGAGCTTGATTTGCACGCGATACTTGAAAACCTTACAGAGCTGACAAACACCATCCCCGAGCCATCCGCGATACTTCTTGCAGGAATGTCAGATGGTGCTACCTATGCGCTTCAGTTGGGGTTGAAACGCCCAGATTTATTCCCGAATGTCGCAGCGTTCTCAGGCATGCTGGACCCTTCTTTGTTGGCTGAACCGCCTAGTCCATCTAATAACCAGCATATCTATTGGCTCCATGGACACCGCGACACCATGTTCCCATTTGAGCTGGCCAATGAAAGTGTCGCGGCGCTCAAAACCAAAGGGCTAGACGTCGTGCTGGATGAGCAAGCAGGACTGGGCCACAGTTTCGCTTCATCGCGGGTACCCGCAACCCTCGACTGGTTTCAAGCTGCTGTCGAGGGATCATAGCGTCGCCGACGCTCGCAGAAGGACAAGTACCGATTAGGAAACCATGATTGATTGAAGGGATAAACCGATATGAGCTTTTTTGACCTCAACATTACGCGAGGTTTGTACCGAGCGCGCTTGGCAGCAGGATGGACCACATTTGTTTTGATATGGCTGATTATTTCCCTTACCACGTCGCCNACTAGCTTTGCTAAAACCCTACACATCATTCACACCAATGATCTCCATGGNCGGCTCATTAAGGAAAAAGATACAGCGGGTGTCGCAGGCATTGCGCGGTTCATCCAAGACACTAAGGCTGAGACCGAGTTGTTACTCACGCTCGATGCAGGAGATGCCATCTCTGGGACGCCTGTCTCGAGTATTTTTTTGGGCGAACCCATCTTTGAGATTATGAATTTGATGGGATACGACGTTGGTTTACTTGGCAATCACGAATTCGATCATGGTTATGAGCAAATAGATCGATTCCTAGATATCGCTAATTTCCCACTTATTTCCGCTAACGCCTTCAACCGAGAGGGCAGACTAATTGCCGACAAGCCGTTTTTGATCAAGCAAGTTGGCGACGTCAGTGTTGGAATTATTGGCTTGACAACACCCGACACACCGCGAATCGCAACGCCTCAAGGCAATGAGGGCCTAACGATTAAATCGATAGAAGCAACCCTCCCACCCCTNATTCAAGCGCTTGAACCTGAGGTAGACGTGCTCATCTTTCTGACCCATCTAGGCCACGAAGAGGATNTAGCACTCGCGGAGACCTTTCCCAATGCAGACCTCATCGTCGGAGGCCACAGTCACACGATGGTGCCTCAACCCGTTAGGGTGGGTGACACCTGGGTTGTTCAGGCCGATCACTACGGCAAGCACGTCGGGCTTATCGCCCTCGAACTAGAGGAAACTAAAAACGGATACTCCGTCCAAAATGTGACGGGAGGGCTCCTGCGCGCTGACGAGCTGCTAACTGGAGACCCACGGGTTGAGGCCATTGTGAATCACTACGAAGATCAAGTGGCAGAGCGCGTCGACCAAACTCTCGTGGTGAGTGATCGCGCCTACACGAAGGATGAGCTCCAACCAATTTTGGAGGAAATATTGCGCGCTGCACTCGACACCGATCTGGGATTTTATAATCGCGGCGGCATTCGAGACGAGATCGCGGCTGGGCCGGTCAGCGCTCGCATGATCTGGAACATTGAACCTTTCGGCAATAGCCTCGTGCGCCTGACGATCAAGGGAAGCGATCTTCTGATCCTCTTGTCACAAGAACGCGGCATTCACCACGCAGCCGCTGGCATTGATCCTGAGCGGATTTACCAACTTGCTACCAATAGTTTCATCGGCAGTCACGCCGCAATGGCTTTTGGTGATGCAGTTACCCTAACGGATACCGGCACCATGATTCGGGACGTTCTAATCAACCACATCCAGCGCGATGGCCTGCCAGACTAAACTTTTGCGCTAAACTCGTAACCGCACTTACCACCTCAGTCATTCGTAAGGAAACGTTCTGCGGCGAGAACAAAGCCATCTAGCTGGTCATGATGAACCCAATGCCCAGCGTTTTCGAACACGAGCGACTCGGCGTTCTGAAAGTACTCAGCCGGTTCCTCGACTCTATGCTTAGCAAACTCGCTTTCACTGCCGCTAACCAATAAAAGCGGCGCATCGATCCTAGACCAAAGCGCTCTCGTTTGCTCCAAATTCAAGTCAAATGGCGCCATCACATGGGTATAATTGTCGAACTTCCAGGAGTAACTCCCATCTTCGTTCTGATTGCTGCCATGGACGGTCAAGTATCGAGCCTGATCCGCACTTAGGTGCCTGTTTTCACCCTGCATGCGCTCGAATGCTGCTTCAAGGCTCTCGTAGCGCCTAGGAGTTCTCCCCGCCGCAATTCGGTTGCCGTCAATCCATTGCTTGAGACGCTCATGGACAGGGACTGAGTGNTAAAGCCATTGCGGTCCTCCAGTACCCTCGATCACCACCATTCTTTTGACATTTTCCGGATAAACACCGGCATACCGGAGTGCAACGCTGCCTCCGAGCGAATGGGCAATCACAGAGAGCGGTGCAAGGCTCTGCTGATGAATCAACTGTGCGAGATCATACAGGTATCCAGAATGACTATAACCTCCGCCCACTACATGAGAGGAATCACCATGACCTCGGAAATCGGGAGCAATGATATGAAACCGGTCCCGCAGTCGCTGTGCGACCCAGTCCCAATTATGACAGTGGTCTCGATTCCCATGCACAAGTAGTAGTGGAGGCCCGTCAGGATTGCCCCAGTCCAGATAATGAAGGCGAAGCCCCTGACTATAGTAAGAGTGCGACGTGGGAGTGGCTCTTATCGACATCGTGATGCTTACTGCTCCGCCTAAATGCTCTGGGCGATCGTTTACTAGTCGGGCAGCCCGAGTACACGCTTAGCAATAATATTGAGCTGAACCTCGCTGGTTCCACCTTCAATCGAGTTCGCCTTTGTTCGAAGCCACGCTCTCGTTGTATCGAGCTCCTCGGCACTGAAGGCATCACCTTCCCAGCCAAGCATCTGAGAACCCATTGATTTCATGAGCAGCTCATATCTCTTTTTGTTTTGCTCGGTACCGTAGANCTTAAACATCGAGGAAACAAAGCTTGGCGCTTTTGTTGATTTTGATTCTTCGAGATTCCTTCTCACGGTAAGACCGAACGCGCGATCATCCATCGCGTGAGTCGTGATTTCATCTCGCAACACGGCATCACCAATGCGACCGTTCACGTTTCCGATGTAGTTTTGAGCAATGCTTGCAACGTGAGGTCGACCACCACTACCGCCATCCCCTCCACCAATCATTGTGCGCTCGTATTGGAGCAGCCGTTTAGCAACCGTCCAACCCTCATTCACTTTACCCACTACGTTCCGCTTTAGCGCTCTTGCATCTTCAAAAAATGTCTCGCAGAAGGGAGATAAACCACTGATCAACTTGATAGGTTTAACTGAGACACCAGGCTGATTCATATCAAAGAGGATGAAGGTAATACCGTTATGTTTTGGGGCGTCGGTATCTGTTCGCACGAGGCAGAAAATCCAATCCGCTTTATCAGCGCCAGAAGTCCAAATTTTCTGACCATTGATGACGTACTCATCACCATCAGAGATCGCTCGGGTCTGAAGGCTNGCTAGATCAGAGCCTGAATTAGGCTCGCTATACCCCTGGCACCACCAAATCGCGCCAGAGGCAATTTGCGGGAGATGCTCAGATTTCTGTTCATCCGTGCCGAATTCCAATAGCGCAGGCCCGATCATTGACAGGCCCATCCCGACGAGTGGTGCGCGGGCTTTGATTCGCTGCATTTCCTGGCGAAGCACCTGAGCCTCAGACGCGTCGAGCCCTGCACCGCCATACTCTGAGGGCCAAGTAGGCGCGGTGTAGCCTTTCTCAGCGCAACGGTCCATCCAGAGTTTTGTTTCAGGATTTTTAAACGCAGCTCTGCGTCCACCTCCCGGATACTCATCTGCAGGCATGGGAGTGCGCATACTGGCTGGGCAATTTACCTCTAACCAGGACCGTACCTCTTCTCGAAACGCTTCAATACTCATGATTTCTCCTAAATCCCAAGAGGCAAACGAAATCTGTAACGACTACTCGTGACCCCTGGATCATCACTCTACTCACTAGTTCAAAAAGCAAAATGATCGATTAGTTTTGCTTGCCGTTCACTTTATTTCTGATTCCTTACTCCTCCACTAGNGAGCCTCGACTNTCNGGATCAGTATCACTCAACCGTCATCGCGCTTGCAATTGTTATAACCCAACTATGACCCGCCATTTGCGCCTTGAATGATTGTTCCTCGATCGATCACGCGCCCATTGATGGCTCAATCTCAAATAATGTCACCTCTGACCGAGTACCGAGCCGCAGCGCGGGCCCCCAACTACCGGTTCCCTCTGACACATAATGCTTGCAACCACCGGTGCTGGACCACCCTTTGAGTTTGGGAAAGACTCGCCTGACAAAGTAACCAAAAGGCACAATCTGACCAGCGTGCGTGTGTCCGCTCAACGTAAGATGGATATCGTACTCATCGGCCACCTCTAAGCCTTCGGGGCGATGGTACAACAGAATATTACAGCGCTCCTCTAGAAGAGGGATGCCTCCAAGTTCCCGCTGCAGTTGATCTTTTCGATCCGCATCATCAATACCAATGATCTGCACATCGTCCCGCGCTAACACTGCTTGTCCCCGCAGCACCATCACACCAAGTTGCTCCAACCTGTTGACGATCGCCTCCAAGTCCTCGTAGCGCTCATGATTTCCGGTCACGAAGTAACAAGGCATCGAAAGCGCTCGGAGCCCTCCCAACTGATCAAGTGTTATCCCGGATTGATCAATGAAATCTCCGGTGATCGTGAGCACGTCGGGACGAATCTGGTTGACCTGCGCAACGAGAAGATCAAGAAATTCCGGATCCCGGGAGCCTATATGGACGTCCGTCCATTGCACGATGCGGAGTGGACGAGTNAGGTTGACCAAACTGAGACGGTGAATCACGAGCGCCGGGCGGATCGACCACAAGCCGACCGCGAGAGCAAGCATGAGGAATACTCCGAGCCAGACAAGGACGTCTTTATCCGACAATCCCCAAACCCGCTGAGAGACGTCAAGCGCGAGCGTACCAACCCACCAAACGGGTATGATTCCCAGAGGAATCTCCAGAACTTGTTTCACTTTTCTCGCAAACGAAGTACGCACTTCTCGAAGTGGCCATCGGCAAATGAGTGGCGTGAGGAACAAGAAAAAGCCTAGAAAACCTGAAGCCCAATACGGCATAGGCAACCAATCGACCAAGCGCCAGACCGGGTAGCCAAGTAGCACCCCCCATATGAGCATCACCACTGAGATGAACGCCAGTGGAACCCTTCTCGGAGTCGGCTCTCGAGAACCATCAGGCTGGGATGTCTGGCTCANGCTGGACTAGCCCAAAGCTGATTGATTCATTAGTCCAGTGCAACTCTGCGGCAACTGACAATTGGATGACGCACCGTTCTCAAGCAGTCTGCGCCCCCGCGCTTCAAAAAGAACGCGATGGATCACGCTTGTCGCCACCAATTCACTCCGCTTTCATCTTCCTCGACCACCAGCATTCTTCTTTCGCGCGCGCAGTGGAGATGAGCAAGTGCTTCTCCGGTGGCAGGGAAATAGCTGAAATCAGTGATCGCGCTTTTGAACAGCGCTGGAAAAACGTCCACCGCACGCTTTGGGACGGCACAAAGGTCGTAGAGCTTTTCGAGCGCTACCTCGTGCCAGTCCACCAGTGCTGTCAATCGCTCATGCACGCCATAAAAGAGTGACTCATGAGCAGGCAAGACCAGCAAATCGGGTGGAAGGACCTCCCTGAACCGCTCGCAAGTTCGGATCCANTCTCTCAGCGGGTTGGCGTCGGGCTCAGAGGGTTGAACGCTCACATTAGGTGTGATTTTTGGGAGAATCTGGTCACCCGCGATGATGATCTTCAGTTCTGGGCAATAGAGGCAGACGTGTTCTGGAGCGTGGCCGTGCCCAATGAGGGCTCTCCATTCTCGTCCATTGATGTCGAGGTACTGGCTATCTTGAATTCGGCAATATCCCGCAGGCAGCGGCGCAATGCTCGCACCAAATTGACCGAACCGTTCTCGATAGCGCGTTAACCGAGCCTCATCGAAGCCTGCTCGATGATAAAATCGTATCGCATCCTCCGGGACGTCCTTGGGTCCGTCGCTCGCCATGACCTTGCACATATAAAAGTCGCTGCGACTCATCCAAAGCGGACAATCNAACTTATCGACTAACCATCCTGCGTTACCCGTGTGGTCAGTGTGCAGATGCGTGGCAATGACGCGGTGGACCGGATCGCTACCGATCACATGACTGATCAATTGTTCCCAGCAGGCTTGCACACGCTCGTTGTATATCCCTGTATCAACTAAGGTCCACCCATCCCGGTCGCGAAGCAGCCACACGTTGATATGGTTGAGCCGACCCATCAACGGCAGTTGCGTCCAAAAGACGCCCTCGGCNACCTCTGTCACNCGCCCCTCAGGCGGCACCTGGTCTGTGAACACATAACGTAGCGGATCAAAGCCTCGACGGGATTTTTCTTCTTTTGACACGGTCATTCCTTCTCTTACCTGTTTGGACTTCCCTTCCCAGGTGGTTTGTTTCGACGCTATTCGAGGTTTCAGCGCTGGTCTATACTCCGCGGCTCTGCTCTCAAGCTCACCGCCATGGATAATATCACGAGGTCTCCAAGCGATCAGTCGAGTCAAGTGTTCGACGAGGTTTATGCCAAGCGAGTACTGCTGGCGAGTCTCGTGATTGTGGGCATGGGGTTCTCAGTTTTGTTTCCGCTTCTAGCGCCCATCGGTCGCGAGATTGGCCTCAGCGAGATCCAGATCACCAGCATCATCGGCGTCTCTTCGATCACGGTGTTTATCGCGTCACCCAAGTGGGGGCGCTTGAGCGACCGCTTGGGGCGCAAGCGAGTCATGCTCATTGGGCTATTTGGATTCAGTGCGGGCACCGCGCTTTTCAACTCGGTGCTGTTGGCTGGATTAGAAGGGATCATCAAAGGCACCGGGCTGTTTTTATTACTGATTGTTGCGCGAATTACTCATGCGGCTGTTATGTCAGCGACAATGCCGGCCTCCACCGCGTATATGGCTGACATCACAACCCCCGCAAACAGAACAAAGGGCATGGGTGCAGCCGGCGCAGCGAACAATCTTGGCTCGATCATGGGTCCTGCGCTGACAATCTTTGCTTTCGTCTCGTTGTTGTTCCCGCTTTGGTTGATGGCCGTGCTGGCGTTTATCAATGGGATTTTGGTTTGGCGGTATTTGCCAGAGGCTCCCAAGATTGAGAGTGAATCGCCAACCACTGCGGTTAAAGTGCGATACAGCGACGAGAGGATCCGCCCTTTTGTAATCATTGGCGTACTGATGTTTACCGGCTTTGCCTTGGTCCAGCAGACCATGGGATTCAGGTTTCAAGATGCCCTATCCCTGTCTACCGCGGAGACGGCCAGAGTGCTTGGCGTAGCCATGATGTGTTCAGCAGCAGCCTCGCTCTTCGCTCAATCCGTGGTAGTCCAAAGAACAACCCTACCCCCATTTCGTTTGCTGCAACTTGCGCTCCCCCTATTAACCGTCGCCTTTCTCGTCATGGCGTTCAGCGAATCAAGATGGACGCTCACCGGGGCGATGATTATCCAAGGGTTCGCGATGGGTATGGCGGGACCGGCCTTTACCGCGGGTGCTTCGCTTGCAGTGGAAGCGAGAGAGCAAGGCGCTGTTGCTGGCGTCATCGCAAGCTGCGGGCCACTGGGGTTCTGTGTGGGTCCCATTGTCGGCGGCATGTTGTATCAATCAAAGCCCGAGCTGCCCTATGCGGTGGCCGCAGTCATGTATATCGTTTTGGCCCTCTTTATGAGTCGATTAAGCCGCTCCGTGACATCGCACTAGGAAATTTTGGCGAACAGGACCTCAGCGTTATACTGGATTTGCACTGCAGACAGATCTTCTTTTGCCCAACGCTGTAACCTTGGAGGCGCATCGTCTTCTCAGCCAATCGCTTCTCCTTCTGGCTGCAGGCAGAATGGGGCGGGCGACGGTGCACATAGGGAGCACTTTGTCGAAATCCCGGACAGGCGCACTGGTCTCTCGAGCACATCTCTAAGACTCGGCGAAGTCATGGCACCAGGACTTGATTCCGCTCCGATAATTCTTGAGGCTAGGAAGCTTCGCTAGCCACGGAAGTTGCCACCATGACACGCCCCAAACGCGCCGTTGTCCTGCTGCTCGATAGCTTGAACCGACACATGCTCGGTTGCTATGGCGGACAGGAATTTGGAACTCCTAACATCGATCGACTCGCAGCGAGAAGCAAAAAATTTAACCGCCACTTCACAGGGTCACTACCCTGCATGCCAGCCCGGCACGACATTCTATGCGGCGCACTCGACTTTCTCTGGAAACCTTGGGGATCGATTGAATTATGGGAACGACCCATCACCTATTCGCTCAGGCGCAAGGGTATACCCACTCAGTTAATCACCGATCATCCGCACCTTTTTGAAGTTGGGGGAGAGAACTACCACACGGATTTTTTTGCTTGGGACTATGTGCGCGGACACGAGAGTGATCCCTGGAAGACAAGACCGGATCTAAGTTGGCAAGGTGCTCCCTCGCTTCCTGCCAAAGCCAAGTACTCTAACGCGGCGAATCCAGAAGGGTTTGGCTACGACTTCTCGCGTACTTACTTTAGAGAGGAGGCAGACTATCCCGGACCCAAAACCATGAGTGCCGCCGCGGATTGGCTCAAAACCCAAGGGTCCGAACATTCCTCTTTTCTTTTGTTCGTGGACGAATTCGACCCTCACGAACCGTTCGACACCCCCGAGCCTTGGGCCAGTCAATACGGGGAGTGGGAAGGTGAGCGATTGATTTGGCCGCCCTATGCTGTGGGCGGCGTTGAATCGGGACAGATCACCGAGAAAGAGGGGCGACACATTCGCAACAATTACGGTGCCAAGCTCTCGATGATTGATCATTGGCTTGGCAGAGTGCTCGACGCGCTGGACGAAGGTGATTTTTGGGAGGACACCATGGTGATCCTCTGCACAGATCACGGTCACTACCTTGGCGAAAAAGATCTATGGGGCAAGCCTCGGGTGATGCAATACGAGCCCCTTGGTCATACCCCACTACTTATCTCATTTCCCGCTGCCGCGCCAGGAGAAATAGAGGCCCTCACCACGAATGTCGATTTGCACGCCACCCTGGCCGACTTTTTTGACGTATCCAGCGAGCACGTCACTCATGGCCAATCTCTGCTGCCACTCATCACGGGGGACAAGACGTCGGTTCGAGAATATGCACTGGGCGGGATCTACGGTAATTGGATTCAGATCAACAATGGAAAGCACAAATATGCTAGAGGGCCGGTAGGCGACAACTTCCCTCTTTCCATGTTTTCTAATCGCTGGTCGACCATGCCGGTCCCTTCATATCCAGGTCTAAGATTACCGGTGCCCGATCAACGGGCTCGCTTGGACACCATGCCAGGGTCGAGTATTCCCGTCATACGGCAACCCTTTGAGCCGGGGGATCTTCTCCCCTTTTGGACGACCAATATGCCTGTCGACGAGCACTATTTGTTCGATCTTGAGGAGGATCCAACCGAGGATAACAATCTCGTGGGCACACGGTGCGAGCAAGCCATGCTCGATGCACTAAGGACAGCGCTTGGCGAGATCGATGCGCCGACTGAGCAGCTTACACGACTCGGTCTTTAGCTAACCCGCCCAGTGCCATGCCAACGAACAAATGACTGTTGGGCAATTAGTAAGCGACGAGGGGATCCACCTAATCCATTGACCTAGCTTAGTATTCG
>PBWF01000030.1 GCA_002728935.1 Gammaproteobacteria bacterium
TCTCGCAAATAATCAAACCCGAACTCATTGTTGGTGCCATAAGTGATATCGGCGCCGTATGCCTCCTTTTTTTCCTCCTGGCTCTGACCGGCATAAACCACCCCAGACGACATACCAAGGGCCTCATAGAGTGGAGTCATCCATTCGCGGCCCCACTTCGCCAAGTAATCGTTGACCGTGACCAAGTGGACCCCTGTTCCAGGAATCGCGTTGAGATACAAGGCCAGCGTCGCGACAAAGGTTTTCCCTTCTCCGGTTCGCATCTCCGAAATCCGGCCCTCGTGCAGCGCAATTCCGCCCATCATCTGAACATCGAAGACCCGCATACCAAGCGCCCGCTTTCCGGCCTCACGAACAACAGCAAATGCCTCCGGAAGAAGCGCATCGAGCGATTCACCTGCTTCATGACGAGACCTAAATTCCTCGCGCTTGCCCTTGATATCCTGATCACTCAATGCTGCAAGGCCGCTTTCAAGCGCACTGATTCGATCGACGATCTTTTTCAGTCTTTTTATTTCACGCGTATTTTTTGTGCCGAATATCTTGCCGAGGAATTGAGCAATCATAAGGTTCCTACCAACATCTGCGGTCGCATCAAAGTTAATAATGGAGGTTTACGAGCGAGGTGGAGACGCTCTATAAATAAACTGGGCCGGATCGATTGAACGCCCGTTTTTATGAATTTCATAGTGGACATGCGGTCCGGTGGAGCGACCCGTACTCCCCACCTCTCCAATTTGCTGCCCCTTGCGAACGAAGAAGCCCGTTTCAACCGAAAGTTCGCGTTGGTGAGCATAGCGCGTCTTGATCCCGCCTCCATGGTCGATGTCTACGACCTTGCCGTAACCGGGCTTCGTTCCCGCAAAGGTCACCACGCCCGGCGCCATCGCAATGACGGGAGCGCCTTCTCTACTCGCAATGTCAATGCCGTTATGCCACGCTCTTCGGCCGGTGATTGGGTCAGTTCTCATGCCGAAATTTGAGGATACCCAACTTTTCAAAACAGGTTTTCCTGCCAGTGATCGATTAGCTTCCCGATGCTCTCCCAACATGACTCGCTCGATCACTTCTAATTGAGCAGACCGATCTGTGAGTGACCTTGAAAGAGTTCTTAATGCTGCAGTTAATTCGCCCTCATCGAGATTAAGCTCGCCAGCCATCTCATCCAACCCGGCCGTATCCTCCTCAATGTCCCGCAAGCCACCGAGCCCAGGTTCTGTTGAGAAGTCGAATTCACTAATGTCCCAGGGAGATAGCTCTGTTAGACGTTGACCCAACGCATTCACGCGGGCCATTTGGTTCTCCAACCGAGCGATTTCAACCGCACTAGCTCGGAGATTGCGATATACAGTGGTTTCAAGAGCTGCGATCTCTGCAGTTTGAAGCTCGATGTCTCTCTTCATCATTACAAGCGAAGTCACAGCCAGCCGGGCATCTGTCTGTATGTAGTGACGCCAAGNCACTGCAAAGACAATANCNGCGACCAAACATACCATTACTGCGAGCANCAGACTTTTTGGACCTAACACCAAAGTATTGAAGTAGCGGGCTTTATCACTGACTATGATAACTTTCATACGCTGACCATTTATCGCATCCTCATATTACCAGAAGACGCCTCGAAACCCTCATGCAAGACCATCTTCTCAATCAGCTCGACACCCCCGCCAGCAAAGTCACCAGGCAGTTGGTGAAGCAAGCCAAAGGGCTCGGTCGATTGAGTGACGAGCTATCCAGTGAACTGGGATTCTCTGTCTCTGTTTGCCGCGCAGAGGGAGCGACCCTCGTTCTGCAAGTCCACGATGGCTCCCTTGCCACCCGACTACGCTACCGGTCCCAATCAATCTTGCCCAGAGTCGAAACAGTCCTTAAGAAACCTTTTACCAACATCGATATCCGGGTGGGATCTCAGCCCGGCTGGGCATCAAGTGATAAGGGCGTGACCGAATGGGCAAGATCAAGCCGAGAGCCCACCCCAATATCGAAGGAAACTAGCGCTTTGTTAGCCGAACAAGCCGAACTTGTGTCAGATCCAAGACTGAAAAGAGTCTTTGAGTCCCTNTCGTCGCGAAGGAAAAATTCCCGCTAGCTAGCTCGCAACTTCGGGATTGGGGAGCCCTGCATAAGCTGTAGGCACCGTGGCGTCATCACCAAACGTAACCAACTCCCAGGCTGATGCATTTTCAAGCAAGGCTTTCCTGAGCAGGTGATTTTCTGTGTGCCCAGATTTAAATCCGACGAATTCACCGATCAGACTATATCCCAGAAGGTAGAGGTCACCGATCGCGTCCAATATTTTGTGTCTAACGAATTCGTCTTCATGGCGTAAACCGTCAGGATTCAATATGCGGTATTCATCAACAACGATGGCGTTATCTAAGCTGCCGCCCTTTGCAAGATTCATTTCGCGCAACTGCTCGAACTCCTGCATGAGCCCAAAAGTNCGNGCTCTGCTAACAGATTTGGTGAAATCTGTCTCAGAAAAATCAATGGTTGCCTGCTGACGCTTAATGACCGCGTTNTCGTAAATAATAGTGTGCGATAACCTAAATCCNTCGTAAGGCCTGATTTCAACAGATTGNCCAAAATCGTTGCTAAGCTCTCCACCCTTCACCGTGACCGGTTTTTTGATCCGCAAAAAACGTTTGGCAGCGCGCTGGAGCTCAATACCNGCTGACTGAAGCAAAAAAACGAAGGTNGCCGAGCTNCCATCCATAATCGGCATCTCCGGCCCACTGATNTCTATGTAGAGGTTATCGATCGCCATTCCACTCAATGCCGCCATCAGGTGTTCGACAGTGGATATGCGGGCGCTTCCCTCGCCAACTGTAGTCGCAAGCTGGGTGTCTGAAACAGCTGCGTGCTGTGCTGGAATCTCAACAGCAGGGCTAAGGTCCGTTCGGATAAAACGAATACCCGTGTTGATTGGCGCAGGCCGCAGCGTTAAGCGCACCTTCTCGCCAGTATGCAGACCAATGCCTGTCGCACTAATCGCGTTTTTTAATGTTCTTTGCTTGATCATTCCAAATCCTTCGCTTGAAACCCTTCCGCCTTAATTCGCGCAAACGCTNCCACTCGCCGCGACATTTTGACCGCCTGGTCGACAGTTTTAGGGTGGCTTCCNAGNCGACCTGTTTCAAAACGGCCCGAATGTTAGCAAACCTCACCTAAAAAACCTACGGAATTACTCCAATATTGACCCCAATAGTGGAGAAAAGTTGCAAACTTACACACTAAACCGAATATTTCTTAACTTTAGTATCGGATTAATAATTTTTGCCAAAAAAAAGGGCGCGNTACAGGAGTAGCGCGCCCCAATTCGGTCAGTTTACTTAAGATGCTTTCTTAGTCAGCCTGGCGCCTCAAAAAAGCCGGAATATCAAGATACTCTAGATCCTGCTGCTTAACATCCCCTTTACCCTCACCCGCTGCTTTATTTCTAATAACTGTCGGCTTATCCAAGACCCCATAGTCAGGCACGCCATTTCCTGCTAAACGCTTGCGAAGCTCAGTCTGGAATTCAGCGGTCTTCTGATCTTCATCAAGCCCAAGCCCAGTTGCAACCACCGTTACACGCATTTCGTCTCCCATAGCTGGGTCGATCACCGTTCCGATAACGACAGTTGCATTCTCTGAAGCGAAATCCTCAACCGTCGATCCTACTTCCGAGAATTCTGTGAGCGTAATGTCCAANCCTGCAGCAATATTTACCAGCAGCCCCTTCGCACCAGAAATATCAATATCTTCAAGCAATGGAGAGCGGACGGCAGCCTCAGCAGCCTCGATGGCCCGGTTGTCACCCTGTGCTAAACCAGACCCCATCATAGCCATGCCCATTTCAGACATCACCGTCCTTACATCAGCAAAATCAACGTTTATCATTCCTGGTCGAATGATGAGATCAGCAATTCCCTGAACCGCGCCAAGCAGTACGTCATCTACGGTTGAAAACGCCTGAAGCAAAGGCGTGTCATCATTCATGATGTTCAACAACTTTTCGTTGGGCACCGTAATGAGCGAATCGACATACTCCGACAACTCAGCAATTCCTTGCTCCGCAATATTCATTCGCTTCTTGCCTTCAAAAGGGAAAGGCTTTGTCACCACAGCGACAGTCAGAATTCCAAGCTCGCGGGCGATTTGCGCGACGATGGGAGCCGCGCCGGTTCCAGTACCACCACCCATGCCAGCCGTAATNAATACCATATCCGCACCTTCGAGCGACTCGCGCAACAATTCCTTGTCCTCGATCGCGGCTTGCTTTCCTCTCTCTGGGTTAGCTCCCGCACCAAGCCCCTTTGTTACATCGTGACCCAATTGAAGGAGAGTTCCAGATCTCATGCGTTGCAACGCTTGAGCGTCGGTATTCGCGCAAATGAAGTCCACTCCATCAATCTGCTTGTCCACCATATGCTGGACAGCATTGCCGCCGCCACCTCCCACTCCGATGACCTTAATGACCGCGTGTTGCGGCGAGTTATCTACTAGTTCAAACATGGATGATTCTCCTGACCGATTTATCCAAGGTTGTTATTGTCCAAGCAACCAGCTTTTGACTGACTGCCATATTGAACCGCTTTGCGTCTCGCTTCGGTGAGCTCCGTGAGATTGGGGATCATTCCCCAAACCGTACTGCAGCAGCCCGACAGACGTGGCATAGATCGGGTTTCTCACGATATCTGAGAGACCAGCGACACTCTTTGGTTTTCCGATATTTACCGGCATATGAAAAATCTCCTCGGCAAGCTCAACGACCCCTTCCATTTTTGACGTACCCCCAGTAAGGACGATGCCCGCAGGGATCAGATCTTCAAAACCACTACGACGAAGCTCTGCCTGAATCAAAGTGAACAGCTCTTCGTACCGCGGCTCTATCACTTCGGCTAGCGCTTGTCTCGATAAATCCCTGTCATCGCGCTCGCCCACGCTGGGCACTTTTATTGTCTCGTTTTCACCAGCAAGAGAGGCCAGTGCACATCCATATTTAATCTTGATTTCCTCCGCGTTTTGCGTCGGCGTTCGAAGTGCCATCGCAATATCATTAGTCACTTGATCCCCCGCGATAGGGATCACCGCGGTGTGCTTAATCGCACCCTCCGTGAAAATAGCGATATCAGAGGTACCGCCGCCTATATCAACCAAGCAGACCCCCAAATCTTTTTCATCGTCCGTCAACACCGCAAAACTTGAGGCCAACTGCTCCAGAATGATGTCGNCAACGGCTAGACCGCACTGCTGAATACACTTCTCGATGTTTTGTGCTGCATTCACCGCACATGTAACCAAGTGAACCTTCGCTTCCAGGCGGACCCCAGACATGCCAAGCGGCTCTTTGATCCCTTCCTGGCTATCAATCAGAAATTCCTGAGGCAGAATGTGGAGAATTTTTTGATCTGCCGGAATCGCAACAGCCTGCGCTGCATCAATAACTCGATCAATGTCTGGCTGGAAAACCTCACGATCACGAATTGCAACTATCCCGTGAGAGCTCATGCTACGAATGTGGCTGCCAGCGATACCAGCGAAGACAGACTGTATTTGACAACCCGCCATAAGCTCGGCTTCTTCAACCGCTCGTTGAATGGATTGAACAGTTGAGTCAATGTTTACGACTACGCCTTTCTTTAACCCACGCGAGGCATGGCTTCCGATTCCAATAATTTCTAACTGCCCTTCTGGACCAAGCTCTCCAACAATGGCAACTATTTTGGACGTCCCGATATCTAGTCCAACGACCATACGACCAGCCACACTCCGATTCATAGGTTATCCCTCGTTGTAACGTCCGCATTTGATGACCACATCTGGTTCAGGGTAGGAAGTGAGCTATTGAGCGCGACACCATCTGGGTACCGAGCATCAATTCGAATCTGCGTCTCCTTGACACTGTGAGCCTTTAATCGGTCTGTAACGNCCAACGCTCGTGACAGTCGATCCATTAGTTCCTCTCTCCCAAGAAGGATTGACCAGCCATTATCTAACTCGACCTCGACAGATCCGCGCTCGCGAACATAGAGCGCCTTGATTTTGTCCCGCGTCAGCATCTGACTGACTCGCTGATAAGTGCGCATCACTGCATCTAATTGATCAGCTGGCCCGTGCAGGTGAGGGAGGTCAAATCCAGTCAGCAGGGGAGAACTGAAAGTTGTCCCTTGCTGATTAATAAACCCAAGGTCATTCCAATAGGCGATAGGGNTCTCAGACTCAACCTCCACCACTAACCTACTTGGCCAACGCAAAGTAACATCTACACGTGCAACCCAATCGATTCGTTCGAGACTTGATTTCACGCTGTCAATATCACCGAGATCGGACGCAATACTAGTCAGTGCTGAGCGAAGATCAGCGCGTCGCCGATCATCAATCTCACCAATAATCTGCACCAAACCAACCTCTTTCTCGGTCGGTGTCAGGCCTCTTACTTGAGCGGCCGCAACAATGACTCCAATGATTAGCAAGCTCCAACCAATCAATCTCAACACGTTAAGNGCCCCCTCTCTCAACCAATTCTACTTGCGGNTCTTTAAAGTGGTAACGGGCNTGAAGCTCTGCCGCGAGCGTTGCTGTTTCACCCGCACCCTGCGTCAACAAAATATCGTTATTTTCGATGATCGAGGCTATATGATCCCTCGCCACAGCAATCGACTCAGCCCAATGTGCGCGCTCTCCCATTTCCAATCTGAGTCGCTCATATAAATCGAACCCTGTCGAACCAGGAATAGGCATCTCTCCTGCGGGGTAAACCTCCGTTAGGAGCAGAACGTCGACGGATTTAAGCACCTCAACAAATTGGTCAAATAATTCGCTAGTTCGAGAGTAGCGATGAGGCTGATAGACCATAACCACTCGTCTATCGGGCCAACTAGCGCGTGCAGCATCGATAGTGGCTCGAACCTCGCTAGGATGATGTCCATAATCGTCTACCAACATAAAATGAGAACCGTCCGCATAACACCGACCCAACACTTCAAAACGACGACCAACACCTGAAAACTCGGCAAGCCCAAGTTGAATGGCCGACTGCTCCAACTCTTGATCGATGGCGACTGCGGTAGCGGCTAGGGCGTTCAGGACGTTGTGCCTGCCTGGCATAGAAATCTGTACTGGGAATCGGTCGCCTGTAGCCTGAACGACCACATCAAAAAATGAGGTCGTTTCCACCTGACGCCACCTCTCAGCACGCACATCAGCATTCTCCGAAAACCCGTAAGTGATGATTGGCCTAGTAATCTGGGGGATCATCGATGCAACGATAGGATCATCCACACACGCAATGAGCAGGCCATAAAACGGCAGGTTGTGGATAAACCCTAAAAACGCCTCTCTCAGCTTGCTGAAACTTCCGTCGTAATTAACCAAATGATCTCGGTCCACGTTGGTCAGCACCGTAATCATCGGCAGCAAATGCACAAATGAAGCATCACTTTCATCGGCCTCAGCGATCAAATAGCGCCCAGAGCCTAGCTTCGCATTACTTTGCACACCTTTTAACAAACCACCAATGATGAAAGTAGGATCTTTGTNAGCGGCGCCAAATAAACTNGCAACGATGCTTGTCGTCGTGGTCTTACCATGAGTTCCCGCCACAGCTATTCCGAACCGGTAGCGCATTAGCTCGCCCAGCATCTCGGCACGTCTAATGACTGGGATGCGTTTTTCCTTGGCTGCCCTGATCTCNGGATTCGCATCATCAACCGCGCTCGAGACGACAACGACATCTCGACACTCCACGTGCGCTTCGCGATGCCCCAGAAACACTTTCACGCCCAAGGATTGCAATCTCTGTGTTACCTTGCTCTCGGCTAGATCCGAGCCGGAAATCTCAAATCCTTGATTGACCAGCACCTCCGCGATCCCGCTCATGCCAGAACCACCAACACCAACAAAATGAATGGATTTAACCCTGCCCATCTCCGCAAGGGACAGTTGTTCGAGACGTCGAGTCACGAGCGACCTCCTTTCGCATTGGGAGGTGGCGGCGCTTGTCTGATCTCCCACTCGACTCGAAGCAAGAGCCCGATCATCAAGCAACTAACTAACAAACTATTCCCGCCAAAACTCATCAGCGGTAGCGTGAGGCCTTTCGTCGGTAAAAGACCCAGGTTGACGCCAAGATTAATGAGCGCCTGAACGCCGAGCATCACGCTGATACCTGCTGCAAGAGCGCCATGAAAGACAAAATCGACTCTGAGCGAGTGCTTTGCGATAATAAGCCCACGACCCACGAGGACCCCAAATCCGAGCAAGGTGAGAAGTGCCCCAGCAATGCCCAGTTCCTCCACCAAGATCGAGAACAAAAAATCAGTATGTGCCTCGGGCAAATAAAATAGTTTCTGAACCGAATTGCCAAGCCCTAAGCCCAGCCATTCACCGCGCCCGATAGCAATTAAGGCCTGTGTCAGTTGATAGCCCCCGCCATATTGGTGCGCCCAAGGATCAGTGAAAGCGACCAATCTGGCCATTCGATAGGGCTGCAGATAGATTAGTAAGGCAACTACACCAATGCCGACCAACACTGTCGGCAAAAAATATTTCATCGGGGTTTTGACGAAAAACAACACCGCCAACACTCCACTCATCATAACAATCACCGCGCCAAAGTCAGGCTGCGCAAGGAGCAACACACTCAGGAAGAGCGTAAGTCCAATGGGTAATAGATAACCTGGCAGCGTTGATGGACTCACACCTGACGGCCTGGCCACATACCCAGCGATGAACATAGCGGCCAATACTTTGACAAACTCGGAGCCCTGAAGTGTGAAAAAGCCCAAAGGAATCCAACGCGTCGCGCCATTGACCTCTCGTCCAACACCAGGAATCAGTACACAAATCAGCAGCAAGAGCGCACCAAGGTAAGCAATGATATGCAAGCGCTGCCATGTTCGTATGGGAATAACGAGCGTCGCGAGCAATCCAACAACTGCAAGTGCAATAAAGGAGCTGTGTTTTACAAGCAGATAGAAAGGATGACCGAAATTACGAGCAGATATTTCTGTGGACGCTGAACCCACCATCACAAAGCCAAGCAACAGCAGAAAGGCTGCCGACCCAGCGACCAATTGATCGAGCGGCGCCCTGCTTTCCATGACTGAAGACGAAAGCTTCACCGCACTCACGCGACTAACTCCAAGACGCACCGCCTGAACACGTTGCCGCGCGCCTCAAAGTCTTGAAACTGGTCAAAACTCGAGCAGGCCGGCGAAAATAGAACCACATCTCCATGAAGNGACATGGCNTGCGCACTGGCGATGGCATTAACGAGGTCTTCGAAGACCTCTTGGTGAAACGACTCTCCTAATTGTTCGCTGATGAGTCCGGCTGCCTCACCATACAGCAGAACACCCTTGATCGACGCCATCTCAGAGAGGGTTCCGGCCAACAGACCGTAGTCTTCCTGCTTCGCCTGGCCACCAGCAATCAAAATCAAGGGAGCGCCATCGCCAAAACTACGTATAGCGCTGACTGCTGCTCCCACGTTAGTGGCTTTGGAGTCGTTGACCCAGGTCACCCCGTTTCCTGTGTCGACCACTTCGCACCGATGGGCGAGACCCGTGAACGACTTCAAGGCCGCAAGGGATGACTCGAACGGCAAGCCCAAGCACAGCGAAACACTGATCGCAGAAGCTGCGTTCAAACTATTGTGTCGACCCAACCAAACGCCATGTTTATGAATTTCTCCCTCCGCACCTGCATGCTTGAAGCGATAGGATTTGCCAGTATCAATCACCTCNACACCNCTTTTGGTGCCAACTGAACCGTCCTCACTTCGACGCACTTGCTCGACCCACAGCCAATCCTGGGTAGACACTTTAAGAGCCTGCTCAGCTCGCTCGACGCGCCAAGTATCAAAACAGACTACCTTGTCTGAAGCCCCAAGAATCTTTTCCTTGGTCTTGTAGTACACATCAATCGATGGATAGCGGTCTAAATGATCGGGCATCAGATTAATCAGCGCGCCGACATGAAGGTTGATTACNGGATCTAGCTCTAATTGATAACTCGAAANTTCTATCACCGTGAGCTCAGGTCTCTCGCCTAGCGTATCGAGGACTGGTAACCCGATATTTCCAGCAGCGATCGAGCGAATTTGATGAGACTTAGCGATATGGTCGATCATGGCGACTACCGTTGACTTGCCGTTAGAGCCAGTCACCCCAACCAACAAGCCGGCCACTTCTCGCTCAAAGAGGTGCAAGTCGTTGATCAATTCAACACCANGATCTTGGGCGCGCTGAAAAAGGGGTCGCGTGAGCGGGATACCAGGACTAACGATCCAAGTTTGGCCAGTTACAGGCGACAGTTCCGCGAGCGTCGAGACGCCTTCACAATGCTGAAGCGCACTCAGCTCTGCCTTTGCTTTTCCGTCCAGGTGGTCATCGGCCACCCAGAAAGACACGGCACGCTCCTCAAAAAAGCGAGCAACGGAGCGACCCGTCCGCCCAAAGCCTACCACTACGTTAGTCATGGCGGCCTGCTCCCCGGGCGAAACAAGCTTCTACCACTTCACGATCGGAAAAAGGATGTGAGACCCCATCTATCTCTTGAAAACGTTCGTGACCTTTGCCCAGAATGACAAGCACATCGGAGGCAGCGAGCAGATCAATACCTTTTTCAATCGCCAGACTTCGGTCTAACTCCACCAACGAGTTTGCATCTGCAGGTAGGTCNGAAAGCATTTCCTCAACGATCTGAAGGGGTGGTTCGGACCGTGGGTTATCGCTCGTAAAAATCGCAATATCGCTCAGCTGTGCTGCCAAACGCCCCATCACTGGACGCTTAGTGCGGTCCCGATCACCCCCACATCCAATAACCGTGATGATCCGACCAGAGTAATGCTGGGCTATCGTCTTCAATGTACTTTGAACGGCGTCGGGTGTGTGAGCAAAATCGATAAATAACGCACCCCTTGGTGCAGAAACACGTTCTAGACGCCCAGGCGGGGGCTCGAGCATAGGCAGTATCTCAACTATCGAGTCCAATGAGTGACCCAAGTCTTGAAGCCAGCCGGAGACAGCAAGTAAGTTGCTCAGATTAAAATCGCCTAACAGCCTGCACTCAGCAGACCGACTAGACCCCTTAATCCTGAGCTGAAAACGGCTGCCAATGGGGGTTGTTTGGATCGCAGCAGCGGAGATATCGGCCGTGTCGCTNTCAATCCCGTAAGTTAATACTCGTTTTGCGTTGGTCCTTCCGGTCAACTCCCGCCCAAACGCGTCATCAATATTAATGATCGCAACATCAAGACCTGCTCGACGAAACAATTTCGCCTTCGCCTCACCATAGGCCTCGAAAGAACCGTGATAGTCCAGATGGTCATGAGTCAGATTGGTAAAAACTGCGGCATCGATGCGAGCCCCTTGTAATCGGTTTTGATCAATACCATGCGAGGACGCCTCCATATGGACAACTTCGGCTCCGCAGGCTTTGAGCGCTGCAAATTCGCTGTGGAGGCTTAACACATCAGGCGTTGTGAGCATCGCTGGCTTCAAGCCACTGAGTCGACCGGTCCCCAGTGTTCCAATCATGCCTGCGGACACGGACAAAAGGTCCAGCGCTTGTGCACCAAGATGCGCAACTGAACTCTTGCCATTGGTTCCGGTCACCGCGAGCAACTTAAACGATGACGAAGGCTCTCCAAAAAAACGATCAGCGAGATCGCCTAGCCGGTCACGAAGATCGCGAGCAACAAAAATCGGCAGCTCCGTCGCCTTCTCAACAGGACCAACAACCATGGCTGCCACCGCACCCTTTGAGAAGGCTTCGCTCACATGCTTACTGCGGGTGTCTGCGTCATCAGCTAACCCAACGAACAGATCACCCTCTTGGACAAAACGGCTATCCAGCGTCATCCCGTCGACGCCTATCGATGGCATGCCGTCGTCTTGCGTTAGCTCACGCANGTTCATACAGCCTCCTGCACAAAAGTGGGTAGCACGCTATTCAGCCTCAGGACACTCCGCATCACTCTGGAGAATATGGGCGCAGCAATGCTTCCCCCTCCTACGGAGGCCGTCTTGGGTTCATTAATCACCACAACGCCGACGAATCGCGGGGATGGCAAAGGGGCAAATCCAGCAAAGAACGCGATGTGACGTTGGTCATCGTAACCTCGCTCGCCTAGCTTACGAGCGGTCCCCGTTTTCCCCGCAACCTCNTATGCCTCAATCGCTGCCTTTTTGCCGGTCCCTTCGGTCACCACCCGATGAAGCATCGACTGCAATGCGACCGCAATGTCTTCGGTCATTACCCGCTCTGACTTAAGAACCGGATCCTTAATTAAACCAACACTTTGTTTGACCCCCCCGGAGGCAATAGTTTGGTAGGCTTGTGCAAGCTGCAAGGGCGTGACTGTTAGACCATACCCGTAGGCAAAGGTCACCCTCTCCACATCTTTCCATCGTCGCCGATTGGGCAGGAAGCCGCTACTCTCTCCGGGAAAACCAATACCCGTCACTTCCCCAAAACCCAACTTTTGAAATAAATTCCAAACATCGTATTCGTTGACCATCAGCGCTAGTCGGCTAATGCCGACCTGACTTGAGTGNGCGAGGATGCCACCCAAGTCAAGCTCGCCACGATTACGCGGGTCCCTGATCACGGCATTCCCAACTCGCATGAAACCGGGGTGGGTATCTACAATAAAATCCGCTGGCTTGCCAGACTGGAGCGCGATTGCAACGGTAAGCGGTTTGACAGTTGAGCCGGGTTCAAAAGTATCGGTTATTGCCCGATTCCTGACGGAACTTAGGTCGAGCTGAATGCGATTGTTTGGGTTGTAGGAGGGCTGGTTGACCATGGCAAGGATCTCGCCAGTGTGGACGTCCAGTAAGACCATCGAACCTGACAGGGCCTCGTATTGCTGCACTGCAGATTTAAGCTCACGGTAGGCCAAAAATTGCAATCTCTGATCAATCGACAATTGCAACGNCCGGCCAGGCACAGCCTCTGCGATCGGCATCAAATCCTTGACGACCTCGCCATACAGGTTCTTAAGAACCTTTTTCTTTCCGGGCTCGCCTTTGAGCCAATGATCGAAAGAGAGCTCTATCCCTTCTTGTCCGCGATCGTCGATGTCGGTAAACCCGACCACATGAGCCGTCACCTCTCCCGCCGGGTAGAACCGATGGTATTCCCTCTCACCATAAACACCTGGAATTCCGAGACTTAAGATTAGATCAGCTTCAGGAGGGGAAATACGCCTGCGGAGGTACACGAAATTGCGCCCGGTCGCACGAGTCATCTTCGACCTGAACTCATCAAGCGTAACTCCTAAGCCTGAGGCCAAGGCACGGATTCGGACCTCATCGTCAGGCAGCTCTGATGGATTTGTCCAGAGGGAAACAACTGGCGAACTGACCGCGAGAGGGTCACCGCGGCGATCAAGGATCATACCCCTATGGGCATTGATCTTCTGCATGCGAATCGTTCTCGCATCTCCTTGATCTTGTAGAAAGTCTTTTTCCTCGACCTCCAACTGCACGAGTCTCGCGGCCATCGCCAACATTGCAGCGATAAACAAGAAGAGCGCGATGTGCACCTTTAAAGTGGCTGTCATCAAAGCGCCTCGTCTCGTGGTAGTGGCTCCACCTGAGGCCTAACNACCAGTAAATTAGTCTGATCCGGCGAGCGCATTTGCAAGGTTTCTCTAGCCAGTTGGTCGACCCGGTTATACCCGGCCCAAACGCTCTGTTCGAGCAATAATTTTTCATACTCACTATCTAAGGTATCGCTCGCATGCTGCGCTGTTTGAAGGCTAGCGTACAGAGCCCGGGTTGCGTGGGAGACGTAAATGACAGAGAGTGCACTGACCAAAAACNCTAAAACCANTACCATCGATCTTCTTCCCGAAGGCGTCCAAAAATAATTGCGACACTGGACAAGCACCCCTTTGCCAATCACGCCACTTTCTCCAGCACCCGCATCACCGCGCTCCTAGCTCGAGGATTTCGATCCACTTCAGCGGCAGAAGGCTTCCATTTTCCAACCAATTTAAAGCTGGTTTGGAACTCCGTGTTCTGGATAGGCAATTTCCTGGGAATAGGCGGTGGCGTCGTCAAACTACGCATAAACTGCTTGGTCGTTCGGTCTTCAAGACTATGGAAACTAATAACAACGAGTCGACCACGCGGCGCTAGTACCGCCACCGCAGCTGCAAGGCCTGCCTCCAACTCTCGCAGCTCCTCATTAATGACAATACGAATAGCCTGAAATGTCTTTGTGGCGGGATGCCGCTTCTGTCGTCCTTCTGGAAGCACTGATGCAACGATGTCAGCCAACTGATGGGTGGACGTAATAGGATGCTTGTCTCTTGATTCAACAATCCGGGCCGCAATCTTTCCAGCCGACCGCTCCTCTCCATAGGCCTTAAGCGTAGCTCTCAGCTCCTCAAAACTGACCCTAGCCAACCAAGCGCTTGCCGTTTCGCCCGTGGTCACATCCATCCGCATGTCGAGCGGTCCATCGCGCATAAAGCTAAATCCTCGGTCGCTCTGATCCAGTTGAGGCGAAGAAACACCTAGATCCAGGAGAACGCCGTCGACAAAGTTGAGGTCTGCCGACTCGACCACACTTTTAAGATTAGAGAAGGCACTATGCGTCGCCGTCACTCGCTTATCCTTTTCGACTAGAGCAGCTGCAACATCCATCGCAGCAGGGTCTNTATCCATCACGAGCAGCCTCGCTCTACCGGATAGATGTGCCAGTATCAGAGAGGCGTGCCCTCCTCGGCCAAATGTGCCGTCNACGTAGATACCATCGGATGAATGCACCAGACAGTTCACGGCTTCTTCAAGGAGAACAGGAATGTGCGCCAACGCCAGCCTTCCTTATAACGATAAAGATTTCAGTTCCTCTGGAAGCTGAGCTTCAGACTCCTCATCAAGCCACTGCTCTCTTCGCTCAGTCCAAAGCATTTCGTCCCACAACTCCAATTTGTTGCCCTGCCCGAGGAGCACTGCGTTTTTGCTGAGTCGTGCATATTCTCTGAGCGGGGGAGTTACGAGCAGGCGCCCGTTGCGGTCCATTGGAATATCGGTGGCGTGTCCTATCAGCAGTCTTTGAACTCTCCTCGCAGCTAAGTTAAAGCTGGGTAGCGCTTCAACCTTGCGCTGAATATCGTCCCAAGCCGGCTGAGGATAAATCAGTAAACAGCGCTCCTCGGTATCAATCGTCGCGACCATCCTGCCANCGCAGAGCGAGTTGATCTCATCACGATATCGAGTGGGCACGGTTAGACGCCCCTTCGTATCCATATTGATGTGATTCACCCCACGAAACATTGCTGCTGCTCCATCAATGCCCACTAATTCCCACAAAAACCCACATTTCTGCACTTGAGACATTAATTTCCGAGNTGGTTAATGTCAAGCGCCGAAATTCAGCTTTTTTCTTTATTAGACAAGGGCTTAGAGAGCCTTCCGGGCAAAGAAAAGCTATTCACAAAGATCGTCATTTTTTACATCGGTATGAGAAAGGTTCTTAATGTGATTTCTTAAGACCAGGGAATAACACAACACTGCTTGATTTTCTCGATGTATAGCCGACATTGCGCANAAGAAGCGACGATCCCCTTACAGCTCTCGGATTGCTAATTNAACGAGACGCTGAGCAGATGCCTCAAAAGCGGTTTCTCTACAGCCTCTGCACCTAAAACTGACCGGTACACTTGGTTTAAACGCACGCCAAAAGTGGCAAAGTAGAGACAGCACCGCCGTTGGCGTGATTAGCGCCCAGATAACGATACAACACAGCAATGGTTAGTGCTGGGCTAACGGTCTCAAAACGGCGCCAATGCTCAAAGGGAAAAGGATCACGAGCTCAGTATGCACTGTTAAAATGGGAGNTTTTTTAGAATTAGGGCATCGAGATGGGCTGATTGAAATGCCGAACGCCGGAATAAGGAAGACAAACTGGCAAGACAAAGTAAGGGGAGTCGACCATAAGCCGGGTTCTGTCTTGGGTAATCATTCATCTGTGATGCTTGTCGCCAAGCACCTATAGCGACCTACCCGAACCCTCGTGCGGACCACACGATATGAGTTCCTATTTGGTCTTGCTCCGAGTGGGGTTTACCCTGCCACATCTGTTACCAGATGCGCGGTGCGCTCTTACCGCACCTTTTCACCCTTACCTCACATAGAGGCGGTTTTTTTTCTGCGGCACTTTCCGTGGGCTCGCGCCCCCCAGGCGTTACCTGGCACCCTGTCCTTTGGAGCCCGGACTTTCCTCCATCTCCCGCTACTTTCAGATTACGGCGGAGGACAGCGATTACCTGGTCGACTCCCACCTAAAACCTTATCTGCGTACTCAGCCTGACTCAAGGGGAATCTTGGCGCTTGGCATCGAGAATTTGGTTGTAGACTGCTTTCTTTCTCAAGCCAAAACTCGAAGAGATCGCATCTGCTAAAACAGAGGTACTNACGTGATCTTTCAAGGCGTTGACCAAGTGACCAATCTGGGATGCGTCCACTTCTGCTTTTGATTGCCCACCAACCACGACAACAAACTCTCCTTTGCAGGGAATGTCCCTACTCTCTATTGCTTGCTTCAATGACCCAAGCGTTCCTCTAACCGTCTGCTCAAAGGTCTTGGTAAGTTCTCTACAGATTGATGCAGGTCGATCTGACCCCATCACATAATCCAACTCTGAAACCAGCTTTTCAATTCGATGCGGAGCCTCAAACATTAAGAGCGTATGCGGAGTTTCGCTCAATTCCTCAAGCCAACTGCGACGTCCTTTCACGGGTGGAAAACCAACAAACTGGAACCGATCGGTAGGNAGGCCTGACACGCTGAGTGCCGCCGTCACCGCCGAAGGACCAGGAATCACCTCAACGCGAATGCCAGCATCATGAACAGCACCTACCAATCTGTAGCCTGGATCAGAAACCAGCGGCGTCCCCGCGTCGGACATCAAGACACCCGATTCCCCTGATTGCAACCGGTCGACAATTGTTCTGACCTGATGGAGCTCATTATGCTCATGTAACCTTATTAAATGAGGCCGGAGACCGAAGTTTTCTAATAATTTTCGACTGACACGCGTGTCCTCTACTGCAACCCATCGAACTTGAGAGATCACTTCTCTCGCACGATCTGTCCAGTCACCCAAGTTGCCGATTGGCGTTGCTACAACAAAAAGCTTGGCTTCAACTGTCACCATTTCACTTCATCCCTGGCAAGTGCTTAAGCATTATCAACCCACTATTTGCGTATAGAGCAATCATCAGAGAGTCCAAAACGATTGAGAGGCACTGTAACCATCGAAAGTATCTCTTCAGCAACTCGAACGCTCCGTAGCAGCTTCAAACATGTCACACAAATGGAGTCTATGAATACCGTGGGGTAACTTTCATCGAAGTTTACTATGCATTAAAACGATGTCGTCTGAGCGTAGCNGCCGGATCGCTAATGCGGGCCCGATGCTTTTTTTGAAAACGTGACACAGCAGTGACAGCTTGCTTCAGACTTTATACTCAAAGCATTACACTATTACTAAAGGAGCGACGATCAACCAGATTGCTGATGACTGAGGCCAATTCATCGCAGTCCATTATTTGCGGCCCTTCTGACGAGGGACGACATACATATATTTAGTGACTCGTGTCCCAATGAGCTCGTCCTGAACAACAGCCACAGCGACCAAAAAAACAACCTGATGAAAACGACTACTAAGTTATTCAGCGTCCTAATTGTGACAAGTCTTGTCGTTGGATGTGCCAGCACGCCTCCGACCTCGGAAGTCATCGNTAGGTCATCATCCAACCAACAGCCAGCCGAAATGGTTATCAAGAGCGTGGCTGAAGGGTTGAGGCTCGCCAATGCCGCGTCCGAACCTATCGCATCAAAGATTCTTGCCAGAACCGCTCGCTTAGCGCTAGACCAAGGAGATTTGGTCACAAGTAACCGGCTGGCTGAAACGCTCACTACGGAGGGGCTTTCGAAGAAAGAAGTAAGCCTCTTTATGCTAACTAAGGCGCAGCTCGCCTTTAACGCCGGGGACACCGGAGCGGCGCTTCGCTTATTAACAAGCGAGTCATTCAATCTGCTTGACCTAAGCCAAGACACGCAAATAGAAGGGAGTCTGTTGCTAGCCGATACGTACCTCGCAAAGAACCAATTCTATGCCTCAGCAAGGGAACGCGTACTNATTCATCATCTGCTTGAAAAATCAGAGCAGCGGGCAAATACCAATGCCATTTACGAAACCCTTCTCAATTTACCCACTCCCATTTTGACTGCCTATGCAAAGAAATCGATTTCCAATGAGATTCGAGGGTGGTTGTCACTATCAGCGATGTCCAAACAATTTCAAAATCGCCCCAGTCAACAATTACGCGCCTTGGGCAATTGGAAAAAGCTGTGGACAGGCCACCCTGCTGCGAAAAACCTCCCAGACAATCTCGCTTTTCTTAATTTAGTTGTTGCAGAGCAACCGAAGGTATTAGGTATAGTCTTGCCACAATCGGGGCCTTTAGCCACTGCTGGAAATGCCATCGTGAAAGGCATTATGGCGGCTCACTACGATGCTGGCAGCTCCGCCGAGATTCGAGTGTTCAACAGTCAAGAAATTACCGACCTGCTCGGGCTCATTGAGAGGGAAGCGGCAAATGGGGTCGATTTGTTTATTGGACCGCTTGAGAAAAAGAAGGTGGCTATCCTCGCCGAAGCGCGCTTGCCCGTTCCAGTCTTAGCCCTCAATCGCCTGACTTTAGCCGATAAAACGCTAACAAATGACAACTTATTTCAATTTGGACTTGCGCCAGAGGACGAAGCCATACAAATAGCGCGGCGAGCCCAAAAAGATCGACACCAACGGGTGCTCCTGATTGCACCCAGTGATAGTCGGGGAGATCGTTCGGTTGAGGCTTACCAAACCGTGATTAGAGGGCTGAACATTCGAACGATTATTGCAAGGTACGACGAAGACGTGCGCTATGCGCAATTTGTCCAACAAATTCTTGAGGTCGACGAGAGCCAAGCTCGATCTGATGAGTTACGTCGAATGATCGGAAAAGACTTCGAGTTCACTCCGAGACGAAGACAAGATCTCTCGATGATCGCACTGTTTAGTAACAGTGAAGATACTAGACAGCTCAGTCCAGCTCTCGCTTTTTACTATGCAGACGACCTCCCAATCTTGGCGACTTCTCAAATTAACGATGTCAATGCCACCAAAATCGATAATCTCGATCTTAATGGTGTTCAGTTTCTGGACATACCGTGGAAGCTCTTGCCGAAAGACGACTTAAGCGATCGTATCGTGAACGCTTGGCCGGCTGCCTCGGGCAGTCTCGGGCCTTTATTTGCGATGGGAATGGATAGCTACAGCTTACTCCCACGACTCAAGCAGCTACGAGAGTTTCCATCAACACGGTTTTATGGGACTACGGGAACGATCCGTATCGAGCAGCAGATCCTCCGTCGGGACCTGACCTGGGCGACCATGGAAAACGGGAGTGTTCAAGTGGCTGGGCTAAGTGTGGGCGATTGAAGTGCTGTCAAAAGACTGACAATCTCGCTGAGCGGCGAGCAGCGCAGTTTTTCGAAACTAATGGACTTCGCTACATCCCATCTAACTGTACTTATTGATTAGGCGAAATAGATATCATTGCGTTAGACGGGGCAAACCTGATTTTCTTTAAGGTCAAGTTTCAGATCAGATCAAATTGAGGCTCTAAAGCGAACCGTGTGACTCTCAAGAAAAAGCAGAGTCTAGTCAGAGTTGCTCGCTAGTTATTTAAACAACCACTACTACCGAACTACTAGTAGACTCGCTTCGCTGTCACACCTTGCCAAAGCACAGTAGGCTGGATTCAACGAGACCTCACGCTTGACGGCTTGATTATAAACTGAAGTAGGGCAACATATTCTCCATTGATAGAGGCGTTATTATGGTTAGATTAATCATTCCCTTATGTTTCTTGCTAGCAATCTCAGGTTGCACATCGGTTGGACCTTCTGAGGATGACGCGGGGAAAAGAACCTTTGGGACGAGNCTCGATGACGGACGCTCATCAAGAATGATTAAGCGCAACCTAAAGGCGGCGATGCCCGAGATCAAGGACATGAACATCGATGTTCATGTCTACAACGGCATCGCGCTCTTGACGGGTCAAGCTAACCTCGAAGCCATTAAGACTAAAGCTGGCGACATTGCTGCCCAGCCCAGACATGTGACCAGAGTTTATAACGAGATTGACATTGCTGGTCCGACCGCACTGCTTTCCAGGACCAATGATGGTTTACTTAAAACAAAGATAAAAACGCGAATGATAGGATCTAGGTCAGTCGCATCAGGGCGGATCAAAGTCGTGGTGGAAAATGGGGTTGTGTTTTTGCTGGGCCTAGTCACACGGGACGAGGCTAAATCTGCAGTCGAAGAAGTCAGGGCCGTCTATGGCGTGCAAAAAATTGTTCAAGCGTTCGAGTTTATTAACTGACAGAACTTGATCAATCAACCAGTTTCAAGTGACTGGGCCCGACGATCCCGTCTTTACTCATCTGATTTTTATGCCCCTCCTCGACTTGATCCCTTGTCTCGGTCACACGAGACTCTCCTACTTTTGGGTGATTTTCGGGAAAGTAAATGCCTTGTCCGGACTCTTTACCGATCATACCAATAACTGCACGGTAAGGGATGCGGATGAATTGAGACACTCCAGAAAAGCGTGAGTGAAAACTTAGATCGCCCGAACCAAACTGTAGGTTTCGAATCGCAGTTCCAGATAGGTTTAGGACAATCGTCCCATCCTCCTGGACATGCTCGCCAGGCAAAATCGTGCCTTTATGTCGGGCGTAAACGATTAGGTATGGTGTTTCCCCGCTGTCTATGACCCAATCCAGCGCACCTGGCAGGAGATACGATACTCGGGGTTTAAGCGTCACAGATTCTAATCTCGCATGTCCATTTCTGCTTCAGAGAGGCTTGCTTGGAAAGATTCTCGCCTGAACATCCTCTTCATGTAGTCCGTCAAGGGTTTAGCGCTCTTTGGGGGTAATGAGATTCCTAGTACTGGCAGTCTCCACAAAATAGGGACAAAACAACAATCTACGAGCGTGAACTCATCGCTCATAAAGAATTCTTTTTCAGTGAAGATGGGTGCAATTGTGACCAGGCCTTCCCTCAACTCTTTGCGCGCCCTGTCAATAACAGTTTCTTTCGACCGCCGCGCAACAATGGTATCCACCAATCCACACCAATCTTTTTGAATGCGATGAGCGAACAAGCGGCTTTGAGCTCTGGCTACTGGGTAAACTGGCAATAACGGTGGGTGTGGGAAACGCTCATCAAGATATTCCATCATGATCATCGTCTCAAACAATACAAGGTCTCTGTCGACCAGGGTAGGCAGGCTGTTATAAGGATTCAGTGCTACTAAGTCTTCAGGGTACTGATTCTTTTCAACGTTAATGATTTCAACCGCCACGCCCTTTTCTGCGAGCACCATCCTGACCCGCTGGCTATAGTGGTCTTCGCCATCTGAGAAGAACACCATCGATGAGTGTTTAGAGATCACGCTCATACCGTTTTCCTTTCAAGTTCCGCGCTCGCGCGGATTAATGGATTTCTTTTTTATATTCTCTGGCGAGCAGGTAAGCAGGAACAAAGAAAAAAGCCAAGAAAATAAGCACAAACACCCCTGTGCGCTCTCGTTCAAGTCTGGTTGGTTCACTTACGTAGAAAAGAAAGTTGGTTAAGTCATACGCCAATTGCTCGTATTCATCTGACGATAGGCTGCCGGTACCTTCAACAACTTGTAAAGGGCTGTAACCACGATCCACCAGATCCTTGCCGCACAACTCTTCAGTGAGGTAACTACCAGACAGCAAGTCCATCATTTCGCCACCGTTTTCTGCGATCCGAGGGACCTGCTTACACACCTTCTCTTGAATACCTTGCAGTTCTAAGAGCACGTGGGGCATGCCAACGTTTTCGTAAACCATATTATTCACGCCTAGTGGGCGTGTATCGTCTCTATAAAAGGTCATCAAATAGGTGTACAAGTATTCAGGGCCTCCCTTCAATGACGTGTACAACGTCAAATCTGGTGGAGAAGCGCCGAACCACATCTTTGAATTTTCATTCGTAATCGAGTTATCGATCAAATCTCCAATCTTTGCATTGGGATCTTGTACTAAGTATTCCAGCATCAAACGCTCTGGAATACCCAGGTCTTCTGCAGTTCGCTTGTATCTCTGATACCCAAGACTATGACACCCCAAACAGTAATTCATGTAAGTGGCGGCCCCCCTCTGCAGAGACGCCTGGTCATGGAGATTAGGTTCCATATCATACAGTGGGAAATTACTTTCAGCCGCGTTAGCTGCAAAGGGAAACAGTAAAGCTAAACAGTATCCTCGGATTCGGCTCATGGCATGGTCACCCTGTCTGGAACTGGCTTGGTCTTCTCAGCCCGGGTGTACCACGGCATCAAAAGGAAGTAAGCAAAGTAGATCCCAGTACAAATCTGGGCGAGGAAGGTTCTTGCCGGCGTTGGGTGGACGGTTCCAAGGTAGCCCAGGATGAAAAACGAGATCACAAATAACGCGAGCATGACCTTACTGCCCATCCCTTTGTATCGAATCGATTTAACAGGGGATTTGTCGAGCCATGGCAGAACAGCAGGAATAATGATAGCGCCTGCCATAACAACCAATCCCCAGAACTTCGCGTCCAAACCCGCTAAAGGGAAGGTGGCTGCTCTTAACATCGAGTAAAAGGGCGTGTAGTACCACACCGGCGCGATAAGCTCGGGTGTTTTCAGTGGGTCAGCTGGCTCGTAGTTTGGGTGTTCTATTAGATAGCCACCACCATCAGGATAGAAGAACATTACTGCAGAAAAAAGCCCCAAAAAAACGATAATCCCAGGCAATTTACCTAACGTGAAATATGGGTGGAATGGCACCCCATCAAGAGGCCGACCTTCTTCATCAAGGTTAGCCTTAACATCCACACCATCTGGATTATTAGAGCCAACCTCGTGGAGCGCAAGCACGTGCAGGACTACCAGGACCAGCAGGAAGAGCGGCACAAGAACGACGTGTAGAGCGAAGAATCGATTAAGAGTCACGCCCGACATATTGAAGTCGCCACGGACCCATATGGCCAAGTCCTCGCCAACAATCGGGATGGCGCTAGCAAGCGATACGATGACCTGAGCGCCCCAAAATGACATGTTACCCCAAGGGAGGAGATAGCCAAGGAAACCTTCAGCCATTAGCGCAACATAAACAAGCATACCAAGTATCCAGATGAGCTCTCTTGGCTTCTGGTAAGACCCGTAAATCAAGCCTCTAAACATGTGCAGATATACNACCACAAAGAATGCGGATGCTCCTGTTGAGTGCATGTACCTCAGCATCCACCCGTACTCAACATCACGCATGATGTATTCAATCGAGGCAAACGCTCCCTCCCCAGTCGGAACATAGTTCATTGTCAACCAGATACCAGTCAACAACTGGTTGACCAACACGACGAAGGAGAAAATGCCGAAGTAGTACCAGATGTTAAGGTTCTTTGGAGCGTAATATTTCGATAAGTGTTTCTCGTAAGCTTCCGTGACGGGCAATCGGTCATCGATCCAATCCATCACGTTCTTAAATGATTTCTGCAAAGTTGCCACTACGCTAACCCTCCATCTTCACCAATAACAATCACGTCATCAGTCTCGAAATAGTGAGGGGGAACTTCAAGATTCGAGGGGGCTGGGACTCCGGCATACACCCTACCTGCTAGATCAAACTTAGATCCATGNCAAGGGCAATAGAACCCCCCCGCCCATTCTGGATCGAATGTTTGCGGCTCAATTGCCGGGCGATACTTGGGCGAACAGCTAAGATGAGTACACAGACCAACCAACACGGCAACCTCAGGCTTTCGCGACCGGGTTTCGTTTTGGGCATAGGTTGGCTGTTGCGGGCGATCCGAATCTGGGTCGGCTAGGCGGTCTCGCTTGACGTTTAAGAGGTCTATCATCTCCTGCGAACGCTTGATCACAAAGATGGGTTTATCCCTCCAAGCGGGGATAGGACCCAATATTTCACCTGCTCCTAGTCGACTAACATCGACCTTAATCGGCGCGCCTGCAGCGAGCGCCTTTGCGCTGGGGTTCCAAGATCCGACAAAAGGTACTGCGAGTCCTGCAACACCTCCTGCACCAACCACGGCTGTGGCGCCTAATAGGAAGTTTCTCCGTCCCGGGTTTAGGCCATTCTCACTCACTAGCTCATCTCCATGCTTGTGCAACTTGGCAGCCAATTTTAGGTCGATTCACCACTGCCGAGAGCGGCCGCATTCTAGCACAATCCCCTAAGAAATGACGGTCGATGAACGGTATTAATAAGCAAAAAAAAACGGGGCCTATGCCCCGTTTTTGTTATCTCTTAGAGAATTGCGGACGCTTTCTCGCCTTACGTAACCCGACTTTTTTTCGTTCCACCGAACGAGCATCGCGAGTAACGTACCCAGCCTCGCGGAGCGTTCCTCGGAGCGAGTCATCATATTCCAAAAGGGCACGAGTGATACCGTGCCGAATGGCTCCGGCTTGACCGAAACCGCCACCGCCCTTTACGGTCACCCGAACATCNAACTTGCCTACTAGATCAACCAACTCCAATGGCTGACGGACGACCATTCGGGCCGTTTGACGCCCGAAATACTCATCTAGCGGACGGTTGTTAACGGTAATCGCACCTTCACCCATTGTGAGGAAGACACGAGCCTTTGAGCTTTTGCGTCTTCCTGTGCCGTAGAATTGACTCATCTTTATTCCTTACTAGGCTCNTCACTAGGCCCGTCCGCTTACACTGGCTACCGGCAGGGCNATCAAAAGTGACTAATAGTTCAAATATCCAACTTGACAGGCTGCTGAGCCCCGTGTGGATGCTCGCTACCCGCATAAATTTTAAGCTTACTCATCATCGCTCGACTGAGCTTGTTTTTTGGCATCATGCCTTTTACCGCTGACTCAATGATTCGCTCTGGCGCCTTGTCCTGGAGCTTCTCAAAAGAAATGGATTTGATGCCACCAGGAAAACCCGTGTGATGGTAGTACATCTTGTCCTGCGCTTTTCGGCCAGTCACCTTCACTTTGTCTGCGTTGATCACAATGACATAATCCCCTGTATCAACGTGAGGCGTGAACAATGCTTTATGCTTGCCCCTGAGTCGGTTCGCGATTTCAGTACTCAGACGGCCTAATGTTTGGCCTCGGGCATCAACAACGTACCATTGCCGAGCCACTTCATCTTTTTTTGCACTGACAGTTTTCATATCTTTTCCTTATCGCGCGCTCGGCGTTCGCTTTCCCAAACCCGAGGGCTAAATATCGCTTCCGTGGAATTGGACTCCCCTGTACTGGAATCAAANCCGCGGCCCAGAACAGGGACTAACCATTTGATTNTCCAATTTTTCGGAGGGCGAATGTTACTCAAGGATCCACAATTCCGCAACCGCCTTGATCAGATCTAAGAAGAGGTTCTTTTGACGATGAGTTCCTAAACCAGATGCTGATCCTGGAAATACTCCTTGGATTGCATCTCCTTAAGCCTGCTAGCTGTCCGCTCAAATTCAAAGGTCAGCCGATTTCCCTGATACAAGTCAAGAATATTGACTTGCGCGGTACAAATTAGATTGACCCTACGGTCGTAAAATTCGTCGATCAAACTGACAAACCGTCGAGCTTCGTCCTCGATGCCACAATGAAACTGGGGAATGGAAGAAATAAAGACCGTGGCGTACTCCCCAGCAATAGCGATGTAATCGGAAGGACTTCTTGGCCCACCACAAATATCCGAAAACTCAAACCAGATCATCTGCTGCGAGACACGACGAGCGGGAATCGACCGCCCATTGATGTTGATGGCCGTCCCAGGTGACGCTGAGTCCACTCGATCGCGAGAGATCGCGATATCTAACGTTTGCCAAATCGTATCAAGAACAGCTTCAGCATGATTCCCGAGAGGGTAATGGTAAAGCTCTGCCTGCCCCAAAGCTCGCAGCCGATAGTCAAATTCGTGATCCAGATTAACAATTTCATTGGTTTGCTCTAGCAATGAGATCGCGGGGAGAAACTTACCCCGCTGCAACCCATCTCGGTAAAGTCCCGAGGGCGGCACGTTTGATGTAGCCACTAGCGTTACGCCCTCCTCTTGCAGCGCATAAAGGAGTCCTGACAACAGCATGGCATCAGTGATGTCGGAAACAAAAAACTCATCGAAACAAAGGACGCTGCCTTCGCCAGCTAATCTCTTGGCGACAAGCTTAAGCGGGTCAGGCGACCCTTGATATTCAGCCAACGCCAGGTGCACTGACTGCATGAACCGATAGAAGTGAATGCGTACCTTGTCTTTGCGCTCGAGCGACTCAAAAAACAAGTCCATTAGGAATGTCTTGCCGCGCCCGACACTACCCCAAAGATAAAGTCCCTGGATCGAACGCTTATCGCGACGCGAAAAGCGAAACCAGAAAGACTTAGGTGATTGATGACTGTCTAGCGCCTCCCGCAAAGCATCCAGCCTGTACACAACTTCTATTTGCTTCGCATCCTCGCGCAAATCGCCTGACCGGCAATGGTCCATATAACGGTCCAGGATTGTCCGACTGGATTCACTCATTCCTCACTCACTGTTTACTCTCGAGCGTTTGGTTCCAAAGTAGGCTGTTGCAAGTCGTGGCCTAAAGTATAGCGGCTTGCGCGAACACATCACGCCCTGTCATTCCAACCTAGGGCCACGCATCACCCTTATCCGACCTCNCGGATAAGCCGATCGAGCCTTGCCANTGCTCTCTCAGCAAATGCTAGCTGCTCCAGTGAGCCNAAATCATTCAACGTAAACGAACTAACTGGGCCATCGCCTCGATGATCAAAAAAAGGCGGTATCTCTAACCGAGTCTGAAGCCACGGCAACCCTCTCTGAGCCAGCCCACGCTATCTCAGGTAGAGCGAATGCGGCTTTCTTGAGCCCATCTTCTAAACAACCACCTAAGCGAAGTTACACCTATACTGCCTGATACCAGCCTACTTCCCTCCCCCTCGACCACATAATGGGAAAGCGGATCGCATGCCATCAGGTTGCAGGAATGCTGAATTCACTCGCCAACTTTCTCTAGCGCACCGCTAGAGATCCTTACTAGCCTTCGATCCGTCGGTATGCCGACGCCGCATGCATATCGAGTCCTTCTGCCTCAGCAAGAATGGCTGCAGATTTAGCTAAGGGNATGACACCCGAACGATGGCACTGAATCACCGATTGACGGGTCACAAAATCATACGTTCCAAGCGCTGAGGCAAACCTGGCAGACCCAGACGTCGGCAACACATGGCTTGGTCCTGCAGAATAGTCGCCAACCACCTCCGGAGAGTGCTCTCCTACAAACACTGCNCCTGCTCTCAGCGGATAAGCCATAAGGGCGTCTGGATCCTCTACTGATAGTTCCAAATGTTCTGGCGCTACTCTATCAATGACATTAACGGTGCCCGCCTCATCGCATGTCTTGATCAGCAACCCTCGATTCATAATAGAAGCTGAAGCAATCTCTTTGCGCTTGCTAGATTGAAGCCGGTGCAGAACTGCCTCTCGAATCGCTTCCAGCACGACCCCATCAGTGGAAACCACAATCGACTGCGCCAATTCATCATGCTCCGCTTGAGCCAGCACATCATCGGCAACCCAATCAATTCGCGTCTTAGCATCGGCTACGACAAGCACCTCGGAGGGACCAGCCACCATATCGATCCCGACCTCTCCAAATACACGTCGCTTTGCGGTGGCAACATAGAGGTTGCCTGGACCACAGATTTTATCGACTCGCTGGATCGTCTGGCATCCGTAGGCTAGAGCACCGATAGCTTGAGCTCCGCCCATCGTGTAGAGCTCATCAACCCCTGCATAGTGAGCGGCAGCTAGCAACACAGGATCAATACTCTGTTTGTCAGCCGGCACTGCCAGCACGACTTCTGGTACACCCGCTACCTTCGCGGGAATCGCCGTCATCAGGATCGTCGAGGGATAAGATGCTTTTCCACCTGGCGCATAGACTCCAACTCGTGACATTGGGCTAATCCTTTGCCCCAACACATTGCCAAGCTCGTCCTCAAAGCGCCAATCGGTCGCTTGCTCCTCATGCTGGCGCCCGTGATAGCTTCGGATTCTTGCCGCTGCATGCTGCAGCGCTTCATTGATCTCCGGTGACAGTCGCTCACAGGCCAAAGCCATGTCGTTCTTCGAGATCAACAGATCTGCCACCGTGTCACAAGCAATTCCGTCGTACTGCGCTACAAGGCGCCTAAGCGCGGTATCGCCTCCCTCGCGAACCTGAGCCAATATTGCATCCACACTAGCCTCTATTTCTTTACTGGTCGACTCGTCAATTTGCAACGCCTGATGCAACTGCCGGTCGAAATCGGCGGCATCTTGGGATAACCGTCTCATGCCCTTTCCTCGCTGGCGGTCCGGACTGCCTGCTCGACACCATCGATGATCTCACTCAAGGCAGCGTGCTTAATCTTAAAAGAAGCTTTATTGACGATTAGCCGGGCTGAAATTTCCGCGATCAACTCCTTGGGTTCAAGGCCATTGGCTTTGAGCGTTGAACCTGTTTCCACNATATCAACAATCCGGTCGGACAACCCTATCACTGGCGCGAGTTCCATGGCCCCCGACAACTTAATAATATCCGCCTGCGTGCCGAGCTTTGCGTAATAGCGCTTTGCCGTATCGACAAATTTCGTTGCGACCGTCAAGCGCCGAGGGAGAGGCGACTCATCAATAANTCCAGCCACCATGAGTTGACACTTAGCCAACCCTAGATCGAGAAGTTCGTAATAGTTCTGACCCGGAAACTCTAGCAGCGAATCTTTGCCGAGCATGCCAATGTCGGCAATGCCATGCTCCACGTAGGTTGCGACGTCAGATCCCCTCAACACGAGCAAGGAAATCTCGGGCATCGATGTCGGGAGCACTAACTTTCTGGAAGTCTCTGGTGAGACGGTCGGCTTAATGCCGACACTTTCCAAGACACCGAGCAGAGATGCTAATGGACGACCCTTGTTTAACGCGATCATTAGCGTTGAATTCTGATTCGATTCCATTGACTTATACTCTTTTCACCGTTGCACCTAACCTCGCTAATTTGTGCTCGAGCGCAGCATACCCTCTGTCTAAGTGATAAATACGATCGATGGTCGTCGTTCCTTCAGCTGCCAATCCAGCGATCACCAAGCAAGCCGACGCACGAAGATCAGTGGCCATTACCGGTGCACCTTTAAGTCNACNAGCACCCTCGACCCTGGCTACTGAGTTATTTCTCTGAAGTCTGATTTTGGCTCCCATCCGAGCCAGCTCCTGGACATGCATAAACCGATTCTCGAATATGGTCTCACGAATGTGAGATCGACCCGAAGCTAAGCTATTAACCACCATCATCTGGGCTTGCAGGTCGGTAGGGAAACCTGGGAAAGGGGCCGTATCAAAACTCTGGGCTTTGAGGGCGCTAGCATCAGCGGATACCGCAACCGAGTCATTGTCTCTTTCTATCGTTACACCAGTTGCACGGAGTAACTCGACTACAGTCGGCAGATGATCAAAGGTCAATCCATCAACAGCCACCTCTCCTCCGGTTGCGATCGCTGCCATCAAGTAGGTAGCCGCCTCAATACGGTCAGACATCACCTCGTAGGTAATCGGTACAAGCGAGGCAACCCCATTGACTTCAATCTGATCTGTCCCCGCACCGCGAANACTGGCCCCTGCCTGGTTAAGAAACGCTGCCAAATCAACGATCTCAGGCTCACGCGCACACCCCGACAATCGGGTTTGACCCTTTGCAAGAACCGCGGCCATCAACAAATGCTCGGTTGCCCCGACGCTCGGAAAGTTGAAACTAAAGTCAGTGCCAACTAAACCATGTTCGGCTGATGCCCGCACATAGCCGGATTCAATCGCGACCGAGGCACCAAGCGCCGCTAGCCCAGCTAGGTGCTGATCAACAGGTCGGGTACCAATCGCACAACCACCAGGCAGCGATACTTCGGCTTGCCCGTAACGGGCCAGTAGCGGCCCCAGCACATTGAAAGAGGCCCTCATCGTACGAACCAAGTGATAGGGCGCTTGCGTTTCAGCAAGCGACCCTGCTGCAATCGACAATCCTTCGCTACCGTTCCAAACACAGGTGGCGCCCATATGCTCAAGGAGCGAGGCCATTGTCTGCACATCACGAAGATTGGGAACGTTCGTTAAAGAAATAGGCGCCTCAAACAAAATGGAGGCAGCCATCAGCTTGATTACAGAATTTTTGGCNCCCGCCGCGCGAACACGCCCGCTTAGCCGCTGTCCACCTTGTATCTCGAGTCGGGCCATCGCATTTATCTTTCGGAGGGCGCTTTTGCGCTGATCGTCACGGCATGGATAGCCCCTGAGGTAATCTCATTATTGAGGTATCGATAGACCATCTGCTGACGCTTAACCCTCGAAAGCCCCTCAAAAACGGCGGCAACGACATTAATGGCCGCACGATCTCCGTCGAGCGATACATCAACAGACTCGGCGCTGAGATCCGATTTTAAACGCGCTTTTAAGGCCTCCGCTTCCATGTCTTGACTCCCTCAAAACCGCTAATGATAACATGTCGACTCAATGCCGCTGTCCGAGCATTGCCCAGCGGACCTCCTACTTACCGGATGCACAAATGGCCCCAGCACTCTTGATCGACGCTTCTGCCCTTGCATCAAATCGTAGTCTAACGTTCTGGTTGAAGTCGCCCACGCCCGAGCGCTGCGTTCTCAGCAGCATGAGANTCTCGTGAAAATATCCAAGACATCATCGGTCAGCATCATTAGCACACGAGCAGTGATACTAGTCCTAATTCTTCTACTGCTTGGCGTCGCCATTGGAGCGATTGTCGAGGAAGACGAGCAATCAAATCCACTGCTTTTCAACAAAAATGAACCTGATCTATTTCTTGAGCATGCGTCGCTTACCCAATTTGACAGGCGCGGTGTGTTGTTAAGCCAGATCACTGCAGAGCGGTTTACTCACTATCCTTTGACGGATGTCACTGCACTGCAATCACCTAGGATCAAGCTCTTTATAGAACGCGAGCCCAACCCTTGGCGTATTAATTCGACCGCGGGTAGGCTGCTCCCATTAAGCAAATATCGAAAAGAAACGGTCGAACTCTGGGACGAGGTCAATGCAAACCGCCTTCATAGNGANGGAACCCAGACTGTCATCACAACNGCTGCGCTAACTGTATTTGCGAACGAAAATAGGGCACAGAGTGACGAAGCAGTGGTGATTACGACTTCGAATTCAGTCACGCGCGCATCCAGCATGCAGGCGTGGCTCGACTCAGGCCAATTCGAACTTAAAGGCTCAGCGAGCCAACCTGTTACGACACGGCTTGAAATTGAGAGGCCAAGCCTNGCCGACTGATCAACGGGCAACCGCCCAGTCACCTTTCGACCCACTTCCCTCCCAACATCACATGGTAGACTCGTTCCAAGTCAGAAAACCTCATTCAGTATGATCAGATATAACTGCTTACGCTGCCTCGCGCTGACCGCCATTTTCTGGTTCAGCTCACCGCTGGGTGCCGACAACGGCCAACCGATGCCCATCAATATTCAAGCTGACCAAGCCATCGTGAGTGAGTTAGAGGGGCTTTCCACCTACTCAGGCAACGTTCTAATCACCCAGGGACCACTGCAAATTAACGCCGACGAGGTTCAGCTAACCAGCCTAGACAATACCGTCACAACGATTGTCGCAACTGGCCGAGCGAGCTCAAGCGGATTAGCGAGTTTCACCCAAGCCCCAAGTCAGAACCTTGAGTCGATCCGAGCCAGCGCTGAGACGATCGAGTACGAGGTTAGTCAAGAGAAGCTAATCTTGAGCGGCAACGCAACCCTAGAGTTAGGACAAGACCGTTACAGGGGTGATAAGTTGAGTTACGACGTCACCCGGGGCATTTTTAAATTGGAGAGCGGAGACAGCCCTTCGGACAGGGTTAATCTCACGATCAACCCCAATTCAGATAACCCATTATGACCACAAACGAGACAGACCGAAGCGCGCTGGAGGCTAGCCGAATTCGAAAACGGTTTGGTACGCGTGTTGTGGTGAAAGATGTGTCGCTTTCCATCCGACAGGGAGAAGTGGTTGGACTCCTTGGTCCAAATGGCGCTGGCAAAACTACCTGCTTTTATATGATCGCCGGTTTAATCAAAGCAGACCAAGGATCCATTCGGCTTGGTCAGCAAGTGATCACCAGTGAGCCCATGGATGCGAGAGCCAGGCTAGGACTTGGTTACCTTCCCCAGGAGCCCAGTATCTTCAGAAAACTCAGCGTCAGAGACAATATTCTCGCCATCTTGGAAACAGCGACCGATCTTGAACCGCTTGAACGGCTTTCCAAAACAGATGCGCTAATTAACGAATTCAAGCTAGAACATGTCGCTTCTGCCTTGGGCATGGCCCTTAGCGGCGGCGAGAGAAGGCGAGCTGAGATTGCAAGAGCACTTGCATGCGATCCAAAGTTTTTGCTGCTCGATGAACCGTTTGCAGGCGTAGACCCCATATCTGTCGGTGACATCAAAGCCATGATCCGTCAGCTTGCAGCGCGTGGAATAGGCTTGCTGATCACCGATCACAATGTGAGGGAGACGCTGGATATCTGCCAACGAGCATACATCGTCAACGATGGATCGCTCATCGCAGAGGGATCTGCTTCCTACATTCTCAATCATGAAGTAGTTAAGTCAGTTTACCTCGGCGATGACTTTAGGCTTTGATCAGTACAACCGAGAGATGCAGTGAGCGGCAGAATGGCTGCGATTGGGCGTGTTAATCCGGTCCATTGCCCCCTTCTACCTCGCGCCCACGTACAATCCTTGCTGNCTCATTCTAATCACTCTCCCCCCAAAGTATGATTGAGTCATGGCGCTAAAACCTTCACTTACTCTCAAACTCGGACAGCAGCTCCGAATGACACCTCAGTTGCAACAAGCGATTAAGTTGCTGCAACTGTCCACGTTGGACCTCCAACAAGAGATCCAGGATGCGCTCGACTCAAATCTCATGCTCGAGGAATATGACGAGCAAAACGAGTCCAGTCATGAGGAAACCGAGNTCGCGCTAGATGGCATTCCTNCCGAAACGTCCACCGATGAGGTCGAGGTGCCAACTAACGAGCAGGGCGACAACGACTCGAGTGAACTCAATATCGATATCTCGGGCGAACCTGAAGAAGGCGCGATAGCTGATAGCATTCAGCAAAGCGAATCATCCGTTGATGACCTTTCCGAGACAGGCGAACAAGACGCTGTTGATCTAATCGAATCCAGCAGCTTGCAAGAAGATCTGGCAGTTGATTCAAATTGGGATGATGTATTCGAGCCCATCAGCATAGGATCTGGCGCACCCATATCGGACGACTATGATCCGATGGAATCAAGGACACAATCACAAACGTTAGCGCAGCATCTTCTCTCCCAGTTGGAATTACTTGACCTCAGCGAGCGCGACGCCTTTATCGCCTGGCACATTCTTGATGGCTTGGATGCAGNAGGGTTATTGACGATAGAGCTCGACGACATCTTAGAGAGTGCCCCGTATGAATGGCTGCTTGAAATGGATGAAATTGAGGCGGTTTTACATCTTATTCAGCATCTTGATCCTTTAGGCGTTGCCCACCGCAGCTTACAAGAGTGCTTACTGATCCAGTTACAGGCTCTGCCAAAGAATGGCGCCGCACGCGAACTGGCGATCGAGCTTGTTACCGACCACTTACCGCTACTAGGAACAAGAGATTTCGCTACCCTTACGCGAAAACTAAAGTTACAAGAGAGTTCACTCAGCGACGCGATAGAACTGATTAAATCGCTAAACCCAAAACCAGGCAGCGAATACGCTGACAATGCATCTCAATACGTGGAACCGGACGTCATGGTGCGACGAAGCGAGTCAGGTTGGGTTGTTGAGATCAATCCAAGCATTAACCCAAAGATTCGAGTCAACCCTGAGTACTCAGCGTTAATCAAGAGGAATGACACGAGTTCTGACCAGTCATACCTGAAAGAGCAGATGCAGGAAGCTAGGTGGTTTATCAAGAGCTTGCAGCAACGAAACGAAACGCTACTCAAAGTGTCCACCGAAATCATGAAGGTTCAAAAAGACTTTCTAGAGCGAGGGGACCAAGGGATGCGACCTTTGGTTCTCCATGATATCGCCGAAGCGGTAGGGCTCCACGAATCAACCATATCGCGTGTGACAACTCAGAAATTTATCGACACGCCGCTCGGAATCTACGAGCTGAAATACTTTTTCTCATCTCATGTCAGCACACATTCTGGTGGCGAAGTGTCATCCACGGCAATTCGGTCTCTGATCAAAAAACTTGTATCGGAGGAGAATACTCGCAAGCCATTATCCGACAACAAGATCGCCGCGCTCCTAGCGGATCAAAACATCAATGTTGCGCGCCGGACGGTTGCCAAGTACCGGGAAGCCATGATGATCCCACCATCCAATGAGCGGAAAGAACTCACATAAATCCCGGGCTAACACTCTCCCTGTCCCCTCTTGAGATTGCTATAATGTCTTGCGGATACCGAAACGACCCACCAAATGCGCATCGCTTCCATCCTATCCCCAGCTAGAACCTATTGCGGGCTCAACGTTAGCAGCAAGAAGAGAGCTATCGAACACGGTGCGCAATTCATTGCCGAATCTGAGCCTCGAATTGAAGAGGCAGATTTGTACCGTTCACTAATCGCTCGAGAAAAAATTAGCCCAACTGGGCTTGGCCACGGAATTGCTTTACCGCATTGCAAATTACCAAACTGCAGCGGCATTGTGGGCGCTTTGGTTACTTTGAGTGAACCCATCGAGTTTGAAGCCATTGATGATGAACCTGTCTCCACACTCTTTTACGTCGTGGTGCCAGAGCGACAGACTGACCAGCACCTTACTGTGCTCTCCATGCTGATGAAGCGCTTCAATAACCCAACGTTCAGGCAGCGGCTTCGGCAAGCGAGTACAGCCCAGGAACTTTATTTAGCTGCCGTTCATGAGGAATCTACTTGATGAGCGTTGCAAAAAAGGCAACCTCAACGCACCAGACTACGAACTTAGTCATCATATCTGGACGGTCCGGCTCAGGAAAAAGTACAGCTCTCAACGTGCTTGAGGACCTAGGCTTTTATAGCGTCGATAATCTCCCGGCCTCTCTCGCCGAACCACTTCTCGAGAAATCAAAAGCTCATGCTTTGCCAGACCGAATCGCCATCAGTATTGATGCACGTAACACCCCTCAGGATCTAGAGGCGTTCCCCGAGGTCCTTGCGANAATCAAAGGCATCNCGCTAACCATTGTTTTTCTCGATGCTCGAACAGCAACGCTCATTCGAAGGTTTAGCGAAACAAGGCGCAAGCACCCGCTCAGTACAGACGCAGTAGACCTGAAAGAGGCGCTTGAAAGAGAGTCATCGTTGCTAGACGGCTTAGCGTCTATGGCCTCACTCAAGATCGACACAACCAATTTATCGTTACATCAACTAAGAGAGGAGGTTCGAGCCAGGGTCGCTGAAACGGATCACCGCTGCAGTTTACTCTTCGAATCCTTTGCCTTTAAGAGAGGGGTTCCAGTAGACGCCGATTTTGTCTTCGATGTTCGCTCACTTCCCAACCCGCATTGGGAAGCGGGATTGCGCGCGCTCACCGGGCTTGATCACGCGGTTGTTGAGTTTCTCGAAAAACACGACGACATCATTGACATGAGAGAAGACCTTATGCGCTTCATTAAAAAATGGCTGCCNAGTCTCAAAGCGAGCAATCGAAGTTATATCAGCATCGCTATTGGCTGCACTGGCGGACAGCATCGCAGTGTCTACTTCGTCAATGCCTTAAGTCGCTTCTTCCTAGCTGAGGGAGAGCAAGTCATCACACGCCATCGAGAAATTGAAGGCGTCTAGCTGCCGGACATGGTTACCACCGCTTTAGTCGTTGAAAACCCCCGGGGACTCCACGCCAGGTCCGCCACCGCCATTGTCAATCTGGGCCGCCAATTCAATGCNACGGTCACGTTTGAGAAAAAGGGTCAGATCGCAAACGGCAATAACATCATGGAGCTGTTATTGCTCGAGGCATCCAAAGGAACTGAGCTGATCCTTCGATGCGACGGCGAGGACGCGTTGCCTGCAAGCGTTGCACTCACTGAACTCTTCGCCGAAAGCTTCGGCGAGAAAGANCCTTAATCCGTGGAAGAAGATTCTTTTAACTCTGCTCTAAAAGAAGCCATTCAAGCGGATAACCCTTCTCAAATTCAATCGCTACTCAACGATCTAGAGTGGGTCGACGTCGCCGACACCCTGTCACTCTCGCCTCCCCCAATTCTTCAGAGCTTCAGGAGCCGAGCGATTTGGTTAGGAACAAACTTGCTAACTGCTTTTTTAGCATCCTCAGTCATTAATCTTTACAACCATCACTGATGTCGTGGGATTTTTATCATTCCTTGGCCTGGCCACCTACTTTTACGCGTAAACTTCGCCCATGACCGACTTTGAACCAGAGGCACCTAGCAAATCCCAAGAAAAAAGGGACGCTGCCGAAATTTCCAAACTAGCTGAGCGCTTGTGCGCATTAAAAAGCAGTCAGTTAGCGCTGATTCCCTACCCCAAGATCATTGATGCTATTGCGACCTATCAAAAAATTACAAAGGGCAACGCGCGAAAGCGCCAACTAGGATATATCAGCCGGCAACTCAGAAAACTTGAATTATCTGATGTGAGGGCCATCGCGCTGCGTTTTGATAGCTCGTCTCCCGAGCATAAAACCTTAATCGCCAAGCTCGAGCACTATCGAACGAGACTCATAGAGTCAGATGCTGAGGTGGTTGCAGAAATTTCTGATTATTTTCCCAACGTTGATCGTCAGCACCTTATGCTCCTTGTTAGGAAGGCTCAGAGAGAACTGTCGATGGCACAAGCAGAGTCCGCGTCTAACAAGGAATCCAGGCTGTCCACCCCATCCCAGCGCACGGCTGGATCCACTGCCGCATCAAAAGCGGTGTTCTCTTATCTCAAAACACTCGCCGATCAACACCTCACTGTAAACGCCAAGAAGGAATTTGACGCCTAATTGTTTCGAGCTCGGTCAAATCTAGCTCGAGGGTCAAAAGTCCTGGCTCGTTTCCAAGGAGATCTATGACTTCCCCCCATGGACTGACCACCATAGAGTGTCCGTAGGTCTGCCTTCCACTATCATGATCTCCACTTTGACAGGCCGCGATCACAAAAGCGGCATTTTCTATTGCTCTCGCTCTAACGAGGGCCTCGAAGTGAGCGGCTCCCGTGGGTCGCGTAAATGCTGAAGGGACTGCGATGACATTGGCGCCGAGCTTGGTCAAATCAAGATAATGCTTAGGAAAGCGGAGGTCATAACAAACACTAAGACCGATGGTAGCGAATGGCGTTTTAGCGACCAAGGGCTGATCACCTGGTTCAAAGGTTGCAGATTCGCAGTACACCTTCGTCGTGTCGCTCACTTCCACATCGAAGAGATGCATTTTGTCGTACCTCGCTACGATATTNCCTGCTGGGTCGACGACCAATGAAGCGGCTCTCACACGACCATCTTCAATATAGGTGTTGTCTGGGCGAACCGCCAACGGCATCGTCCCTGCAAACACCCAGGTCCTTTTCGCGCGCGCTAATGCGCAGATCATGGGCAAAATCTCCGACTTATAAGGACTGTTGCCCTGAGCCTCCAAAAAATAAGCGGACTCGGATTGCCCGATGGAAAGCACATCGCTCGCCGCTAGCGCAGCGAAGTTTTCTGGAAGGAAAATGGCATCAACAGAGCTGGGCTCGACCTCGCGAACCAATGCATCAAGCTGATTGAGACTGGTTGTCACATTGTGGCTGCTGGTCATTTGCACGACGGTAACGCGACATTTAGAGGCAGCTTGGACTGCGCCCGCTTCAGTCATCGCCCTGTCCCTCGCTTGAGCCTCCGGTCGTTTCTGCTGGCGCAGGTTCCTGTACCGCTTCATTCGTATCGCGTAGCGAGGCATCAAATACCGACACCAATTCGACGGACGGGTCCTCAAGAGATCCGTTAATTTCGTACTTTAAACTTGTGAGCTCATCTATTTGATCCCTGAACACCTGCTGGGCGATAAGAACACCAGCTCCGACAAGCGGACCCGTCGCGATCGCACTGTATGCGGCATACCAAGGTAAATTTTTATTGAGTGGTAGTGTCACCACTAAGTCGTAATCGATCGCCTCGCTTGGGAGCGAAAGATCGCCTGCGAACGTTANTTGGCTCCCTGGACCAGACATAACTATCGGTTCGTTGGTCTTTATGAGACCAGGNGTCATCGAGAAACTGCCTTGCATAGCGTTAAAGGCATGGCCATCACCAAGCACATTAGCGAGATCCAGGCTGAGCCTTTGGGCGATCTCCGCAAAGTCGAATATCCCTAACAACTTCAGGGCACCAGAGGAGGCATCCGCTTGAACAACCCGTCCTTTTCCTCCTGTGAACGCGAGCGACCCAGTTAAGTCATTTTCTTCGATATTCAAGGGCGAGCCAGGCCACTCAAATGATCCGTTAAAGGAGAAATCTGCGCCTTCAAGCCCGGCGGCAAAACCCCATGCCTCTAGCGAGGATTTCACATCTGCAATATCAATGGATCCCTCAAATTTGGTAAACGGCAATTCAGAAGAGGGGTCCCAGTACAGCGGGGCGCTTCCAGCAATCACCATTCCTTTCACATTGGCCACTAAATTTTCAATCAACACCGTCGATTCACCAGGACTGACATCAAACATCCATTGACCGTAGTCCTCTTCGTCCAGTATCAGGGAGCGCACGTCCACATGAATCGGGACAAGGTCCTCACTTTGAACGCCCTGCAAAGGATCACCATCGTCCTCAGAAGTGAGAGCCAAATAGTCAATCAAGGCTTCCACCGGAGTGGANGGATCATCGCTCAATCGAATCTGCCCCTTGAGCTCATCATCGATAACATCAAACACCCAGTAGTCGACATCTGCAGTAACACTGAGACTAGCATCCGAAAATTCAAGACCAAAAAAATCTAAGGTGCCCACATTAATAGTCACATAATCAAGGCGATCGCGAAAAGCCGCAGCATCTTCCGCACTGACAGCCTCGAATGCCTCAATGAATTCGATCCATTCTTCCGCACCGACGTAATCAGTCTCGCCTTCGACCCTCAAGGCATCAAAAGCACCCACTTGTGGTTGAGTGTNACCAAGCCTCACGAGACCGCCGATCACCTGTTCATCCTCGAGTCTAAGCATCCCAGAGAATCCGTTTCTCACCTCAAAGCTCAGTTCGGACCCAGATTCATCGAATAACTGCATAAAACGAAAGTCTTGCTTACTGTTGGCTCTGATTTTTGACAGCGGGGGTGGCATTGAAATCGTTACCCCTTCTAACATCGAGGACACTTCGATACTGGGTTGATTCACTCTGCCGCCGTAGGGAACTTGGATCATTGCCTGAAAATCAGCGCTTCCCTCCACGAAGTTGAGCACCGATAAATTCAACCACCCCTGCAAGGCAGCCAGGTTAACAATTCCCTCTATATCCACCGTCGTCACAACGCCTGCGCCTGCTGCCTCTGACGAGATGACTGCAGTGGTAGGCTCTCCGAGCATGCGAAATTGAGCGCGTGGGGCAGTCAAACCATTGTCCGAAGAGTAATGAAAATCACTAGTGAGATCGGTGAGCACGAGATCAAAATTGCCCATTTCCAAGGTTGCTCCTTGGATCGTGCCTTTCGTCTGTACCGATATCGATTTGCCGCTCGCATCCAGCGGAACTTCTAGCGCTAGTTTGCCACTCACGCTACCCGCACCATCCCAATCATCGGCAAAGTCATTAACTGCATCTGCGACCGGCTTGGTATTCAAGGCATCGACAAGATCTCTTACGACGCCCTCGAAATTTACATCAACCTGTATCTGATCAGCCGCCTCCACCCAAGAGGGATTGAATGTGCTCACCGCGCCGCCGGCGAGTCGCGCACCAAACAATTGACCACTCAAGTCTTTTGCAGCCACCCCTCGGTTATCGACAAGGACCGGACCCCCCACTTCAATAAGGTTAGGCCAGCGTTCATCGAAGTTTAGCTCCAAGCCTTTCGCCTCGGTCGATACGCTATATATCTTCTCTTTCTTAGGTTGTCTTCGATCCAGCGAGCCATGGACAAGTATTCCAGTTTCACCGGCACCGCCAGAGACAACAGCTTCCTCAAGCCAAGCCGTGACGGCTGCCGGCACAGTTCCGGGAATAAAAGGCAAGCTATCGCGGGCCACAAAGTCATGAGCCCCAATCACGAGTCCCCAGTTTCGTGACGCGAAGTCAGGCGTCATATTAATCAGCAACTTCCCTTTCGCTTCAAGAGAGTGAACATCAGCCTCCAGCAAGCCGCTAGAGATTTGCCACTTCCCTTCCTCGGATCGATAGGCGAGTTGGCCTCGAACTTCGTCAAGCCTCCAGGGCTCTGGGTATAAGAGCGGGAAGTGCAGCGCAAAATCACGGGCATTAATCCCGACGGTCCCTCCCCGCAATCCAACATCCAGAAATCCGGTCAATCCCGAAAAAGCTGGTAAAGAGCCGTCAGTACTTATCGATGCGTAATCCACATCAGCCTGGACCCGAAGCGTCTCAGCAGGCGAATCCACCGAGGCCGTTATCATGACATCATCGATGTCGAAGATCGGCCTAAACATCAGAAGCTTTTCTGCTTGTGAAGGAGACATTGCGCCCGCTTCTATCAAACCATCAAGGGTCTCTTGAGTGAGTTTGATGTTGCTAAGTTTGCCGGCTACCAAGGGCAAAGCTCTGCGCCAATTTAGAGCGACGACAATTGGCTCAGGTTTGAAATGACGATCGCCCAGCATCAGTTTTTCCGCTCGCGCTGTGAGATCAAGTTCAGCAACGTTGAGATCAAACCCGCCATCAATCGCTACTTTGGCGGAAAGCACCGCAACCGAATCACTCGAAGGATTGCTTGCTACAGTTTGAGGGCGAGCGGAATCAACGATAATTTCTCCTTTGAACGATCCAAAACCGCTTTCGCTTTTCATCCAAGTAGACGCCCTCAAACCCTCTAGACCAGTAATCAGGGGAAATCGAGCTTCAAAAAGACTAGATGGCAAGCCGTTTAATTCAACATAAGCGGTGAAATCCGAACTCAAAAACCGGCCGGGCTCGTCATCAAAAGAGGCTGAAAATCGAAGATTTTGGAGCTCAAAGGATTGACCAGCGTACCCTTGATCAAGCATGAGGTTTAATGTGCCTTTGGCGACTCGATGTCCCTCCTGTCTGCCTAAGAATAGACCAGAAGGATTCACTGCAGTGACTAGCCAATCCTGCTTCGTTTGCTCAAGCCGAATCGCAAAGTTAGTTAGAGCCAATTCTTCAATACGCGCGAAATCCAGCAAGGACCTCTCAGCAGGCTCGAGCAATCTGCTCGCAAAGGTCCAATGCCCACTTTGCATCTGCTTAAGAATCAACTCAAGTCCGGAAATGGTCAGGGATCGAACAACGAGTCTTTGTTCCATTATCGAGCGAAACAAGTCCACACGAACGGACATCGAACGGACCAGGGCATCCGCCTGCTCAGGACTTTCATCAAATAGAAGAAGCTCTTGGACTTTGACTTCTGGATCTAGTTGACTCATGCGAGCGGTAATCGTTTGAAACTCGAGATGAATACCGACCGCCTCGCTCAGCGTTCGCTGCAACTGATCACGATACCCTGACACTAGATTGGCTGCGAAGCGGAGCCCGGTTATCAGTAGCGCAAAACCAACCAATAAGACGATAATCCAGAGACGGACCCAGCTGAGCAATCGATCGAACGTCACAATCAGGATCTCTCCGAGTCAAGTCCAAGCAGCGAGACCCTAATGCCACTGATCTCAGGCAGTTTGTCGCTCAATCCTCTGCCACGTCCATGGCGATGTCCAATGGGAGGCCTACCCTAGACCTTGAGATCGCTAGCAGTCCGAAGGGCAACATCTCTGAGACTTGGCAATGCAACCGATCCGATGCACACAATTCCTGCATCTTTCTGGCAACTTTTGATTGATCTTGATCGCTTGCCATATCTATGAAATCAACCACAGTTAGTCCCCCAATATTTCGCAGTCTCAGGTGCCTTGATATTGCAACGGTTGCCTCAAGGTTCGTTTGCAGCGCTGTAGCAGAAAGATCCTTCTGCCCGAGATTACCACCCGAATTCACATCGATAGTGGTCATGGCCTCTGTCTTTTCTATAACAATGTAGCCTCCAGACGGTAGGTTAACTCGCTTGTCATGAACAGTTTCGACAGCGAGACTGGATTCGAGTTCGCGGCNAATTGAGCTTTCAACATCACGAAGCTCTCCGCAAAAGTCCACCCCAAACTGATCAATAAAGGCGGCTACGTCCAAACGAACCTTCGGATCATCTACCCTTANTANGCCCACCCGATGATCAAGCAAGTCTCTTAGCGTTCGAAGCGCTACGGGAAGGTCTTCATGAATTTTACGGGGCGTCCTATCCTGAAGATAAGCACTTTCAATCTCGTCCCATTGTTCAACCAACGCATCAAACTCTTGCGCTAGCGTTTCTAGAGACTTTCCCTCGGCTACTGTGCGGGCGATCAAACCAAGCCCCGNTGATCCAGACACTTGAGGCAGCAGATCCCGTAACCGTTCACTCTCTCGCTCATCTGAAATTTTCTTTGACACACTAAACTGATCCTTTCTGGGCATGAGAACCAAATAACGTGAAGCGAGCGTAATATTCATAGTCGCTCTTGGCCCTTTCTGGCCTACTCCCTCTCTGGTCACTTGCAGCAAAACGGACTGGCCTTCCCGGAGGAGCTTTTGAATAGGTTGCTGACCCAGCTCACCAGCGTGGTTACTCTCTGAAACAACTTCTGTAACGTGAAGAAACGCCGTTTTATCTATGCCTATGTCAACAAATGCACTCTGCAGTGCAGGAACAACCCTGGACACCTTGCCTACATAGATATTGCCACGCAAATTCTGCACCGCCTGATGTTCAACAAACACCTCNAGCACCTTGCCTGCCTCAACCAGAGCCACTTGCGTGTCGTCTTGGGATTGCGCTATCCAAATTTCTCTATTCAATGCCGTCCTCAAATACTCTTTCTAGCTTTTATAAATTTTTTGGCGCATGCGCTTATCTACGCCATGCCCACAAAGTTGTTCCAGACTCCTCAAAGAGTGCCTCAGTCTCAAATAGTGGCAACCCCATAACATTGCTGTAGCTACCCTCGATTCTCTCAACGAACAGCGAACCCACTCCCTGAATGCCGTAAGCTCCTGCTTTGTCGAATGGTTCTTCCGTCTCGAGGTATCGCTTAATTTCCTGATCAGATATCGCCTTAAACTTCAACTTTGTTCGAGTGACAATTGATCGAGTCATATCAGTAACTAGTGCCGTTCCAGTATAAACCTCATGCCACGAACCTGATAACGCGCGGAGCATTTCTCCTGCCCTTTGCGGATTCAGTGGCTTCCCCATTATCCGGTCTTGATGAACGACCACGGTGTCTGCTGCCAGAACAACGCCTTCCGAGGAAAAACTAATCGTCTCTGCCTTTTCTCTAGCTAATCTACGAACGAACTCATATGGAGTTTCACCATCAACCTCAGTCTCATCAATATCGGCCGGCTGGACGCCGAAGCGAAGACCTAGTTGGCGCAATAGCTCGGCGCGCCTTGGCGATGCGGAAGCCAAAATCAAATCAAGCTCGGCAGTCGCTTTAACCATCTATCTCNCCAGCCTAATCAATTCTTCGCTCTTATCAATGACGACAGCCAACCGTTCTCGCCTCATTCTGGAGGCCAATTGCGAAATTGAGACCCACGAGACCCCGCTTTCGACCAAGCATTATCGGCACAAAGCACCCTTCACTCGCCCCCCTAGGTTCTGATATTTCGCCCAGCAAACCGTTGCAGCCGCAACATTTCTTTTTTTACCTCGCGCTCGCAATTTGCCTTGGAATGTCAACCGGGGGACCATTGGTTCAGGACTCATCTTTTGGACCGAGAGGTTACAAAGCGTCGACGAGCAAAAGATTCAGCGGAATCTACGCCTAATCATTCGTAACAACAGAAACACCCAAGGCCACATCAGCGCGCTCGCAAATGCCTTTAAAAACACCATCGCGTTCGCCAATGATCCTGATGTCAACGACAAAAACAAATACTGAAGAATCAAACCAATCAACATCGCAAATGCAAAAATAATCGCCTGCTGCCAGATCGGTAACACTCGAACTTGGGAATAAGTTGCGGNAAAAAAAAGCACGAGCATCAAGTAAAGCAAGCCATGTTCTCCAAAGTGAGAACCTGTGGCCAAATCGGCCACAAAGCCCAAAGAGAAAGCGGTAATTAAACCTACTCTTTCCGGCGCCGCAAGGACCCAGTAACTCAGTGCTAGCGCCAACCACTCTGGTTGAAAAAAGTATAAGTAAGCGGGCATGCCCCGAAACGCTGGGAGCACCATAAGAATGAGGGAAAAAAAACAGGTCGTGAGAATTACTGTCCACTGCATCACGATGAACCCACCGCTTCTATTATTTCTTCCGCTTCCATAACAGCGTCATCCTGTAATACCGGCTCATCCTGTAATACCGGCTCTAGCGCGGAAAGCAGTAGCACGTGATCGATGGCATGAGGCTTGGACGAAATCGACATGTCAACGGACTGGAAGGATTCCCCAGGAATCATCTCTATATTCGCAACCTCACCGACTGGGTAGCCTCGAGGGAATCGACGACCGAGTCCAGACGTTAGAAGAGAGTCGCCAACCCGGATATCAGCGGAAACACTAATAAAACGTACGCTCAGCTGATGTCGGTCACCAGTCCCCTCGGCAATGACCTGCTGCCCCGTTCGCTCATTCAGCAGGGGTACCGCGTGAGAGGGGTCGGTAACCAGCGTTACCTTCGACAAACCAGGCATGACTTGTGTGACTTGCCCTAATAATCCTGTCGAATCAATCACGGCTTGGCCGACTCTAACCCCATCCCGTTCACCTTTATCGAGAATCAGGCGATGACGGTCTAACCTTTGTTCAAGCGAGATAACTTCAGCAATTAGAGTGTCACTTTCGAGTTGTGAGGTTGAACCAAGCAGTNCGCGCAGCCTCGCATTCTCCGCCGCTAATCCTGCCATTCTTGATCCTAGCGCTCTGAGCTCGAAGTTCTCCGCTTCCAGAGTTGCCACTCGCTGACCCTTATCCGAGAACGTTCGAGCGGCATCGAGGACGACAGCTGACAGTCGCCCAGGCAAGTGAGCCGCCACAATGACTGGTTCAATCCAAGCAGAGGCCGCCTGGCGGACACCGCGAAAATAGTCGCTCGCGCTATCAATCCACAGCACGAGTGCACAGGTCAATATCAACGTGATCGCAAGCGATGGCGATGGAGTTGTGCGAGTGAATAAGGTATTCAACGGGACTGCGCTCTTGTCTGGTTACTTAGACCTATTTGCAACTCAAGCAGGCAATGACGGAAAACACTAAGTCGACAAAAGATCACTGAGCCCCATATTGTCCATCATTTCGAGGGCTTTGCCGCCACCGCGGGCAACACAGGTTAAGGGNTCTTCAGCGATGATTACCGGCAACCCAGTCTCGTTGGCCAATAATTGATCGAGCCCCTGAAGGAGGGAACCACCGCCCGTAAGCACTATGCCCGATTCAGCGATGTCCGCCGCGAGTTCGGGTGGTGTTTGCTCAAGCGCACCTTTCACTGACTGGACGATAATTTGCAGTGGCTCCTGCAAAGCCTCGAGGATTTCATGGCTGTTAAGAGTAAAACTCCTTGGGATCCCCTCAGCCAAATTTCGACCACGAACATCAATCTCCTTTACCACGTCACTAGGAAAGGCTGCGCCGATCTCCTGCTTGATCCGCTCCGCGGTGGTNTCGCCAATCAAGCTGCCCTGAGTTCGTCTAACGTAAGCGATAATCGAGTCATCGAACCTATCACCGCCAACTCTAACGGACTGGGAATACACAACCCCATTTAACGAAATAACGGCAATCTCAGTGGTTCCTCCTCCAATGTCGATAACCATCGTTCCCACTGCCTCGTAAACAGGTAAACCTGCCCCAATAGCTGCAGCCATCGGCTCTTCGATGAGTCTTACATCCCTCGCACCTGCACTGATTACTGACTCGCGAATCGCTCTACGTTCGACCTCTGTTGCTTGGCATGGCACGCAGACAAGCACGCGAGGACTAGGTCGAATGAAACTGTTTTTATGCACTTTCTTNATGAAATGCTGCAGCATTTTCTCAGTGACCTGGAAGTCGGCGATGACCCCATCTTTAAGCGGGCGGATCGCAGTGATATTGCCCGGAGTTCTACCCAACATGCGTTTTGCATCTACGCCGACTGCCGCTACCGATTTCTGGTTGTTATGCTGCCTAATTGCCACCACAGAGGGCTCATCAAGGATGATGCCTCCCTCCCGAACATAAATCAGTGTATTGGCCGTTCCGAGATCGATTGATAAATCGTTGGAAAATAAACCTCGAATCCGTTTGAACATAGGGTTTTAACCGAGCAATAATCGTCAATTAAGCGCGCCCGCAANTTCAATGCCCNTTATAATGAGCGGTCTACTGGCCAAGCGCAGCACAAACGTGCCACTCTAGCACCAAGGCCAAACCAGTGACAAGCGAAACAAGGGTTAACATACTGTTCTGAATGGATTTTTTGTGAAGGCAACTGAGATATTCCTTTCATGTTCGCTCTGAGGACAGTGGAGTGCGACCTAGTTTCGTTGCAGCTTACAGGGAGAAACATTAGGATACCGGGCTTTTTCCAAAGGAGTCACTTGTGACGGAGCCCATAGACGAGCAGACCCTCTCACGCGTCGCTCAACTCGCTCAGCTTAGCCTCCCCGAAGATCAGAAACCCAGCCTGAAAAGAGCCATGAATGACGTGCTGGACCTCGTGAGCAGCCTCCAAAGCGTTGTTACCGAGAACATCGAGCCGATGGCGCACCCTTTATCCATTAGCCAGCCACTACGACCCGATGCAGTAACCGAAGANGACCACTCCAAATCGATCGCAATCAACGCCCCGGCATTGGAGGCTGATTATTTTCTGGTACCAAAGGTCATCGAATGAAATTAGAGAACGCCTCTATTCGCGACTTGAGCCATGCTCTGACGAGCGGAGAACTTTCGGCGACAGAGCTAACAATTCATTTCCTCTCCCGTATCGATGCAATGTCTGACCTCAACGCCTTTATCTCGGTCGAACACGACCAGGCTCTGAAATGCGCTGCGGACGCCGATCGACGTATTCTTGCCGGTGATAAGACGCCTCTGCTTGGAATTCCTATTGCGGAGAAGGACATATTTTGCACCACAGGCGGACTAACCACAGCGGGTTCCAAAATGCTCGCCAACTACCGTTCTCCTTTTGACTCAACGGTTTCTGACAAGTTGAAGCAGGCGGGTGCCATTAGGTTAGGGAAGTGCAATCTCGATGAGTTTGCGATGGGATCATCAAACGAGAATAGTTATTTTGGCCCCGCAAAAAATCCTTGGGACCAAACGCGAGTACCCGGTGGATCATCGGGTGGATCGGCTGTAGCCGTAGCTGCAGGATTGTGCACTGCCGCGACAGGAACAGACACTGGAGGATCCATTCGCCAGCCCGCTGCCTTTTGCGGATTAACAGGGATCAAACCCACNTATGGTCGAATCTCCCGATGGGGCATGATTGCTTTTGCCTCAAGCCTAGATCAAGCAGGACCAATGACCCGCTCTGCAGCAGATGCAGCAGTGCTGCTCCAGGTCATGTCGGGCAACGACCCCAAAGATTCAACATCACTGGTCGAAACAGTTCCAAACTACTCAGAGTTAATCGAGCAGCCGCTTAAAGACCTATCTATAGGCGTCGTGCCCGGTCTGCTAGATGGCGTGTCATCAGAGATCGTAGATGCTTATAACGCCTGCCAATCGGAGCTAAAAGCACTTGGGGCAACCTTCCAAGAGGTAGAGCTTCCTCATCATACTCATAGCGTTGGCGCTTATTATGTNATCGCGCCAGCAGAATGCTCAGCCAACTTATCAAGGTATGACGGTGCACGCTTTGGTCACCGCTGCGACAATCCGCGCGACTTACAGGACCTGTATCTGCGTTCAAGAGAAGAGGGTTTTGGTGAAGAAGTGAAACGCCGGATCTTGGTGGGCACGTTTGCGTTGAGCGCAGGCTATTACGACGCGTACTACAATAAAGCACAACGGGTGAGGAGATTGATTCAATCAGACTTCCTTTCTGCATTTGATGACGTTGATGCGATCCTTTTGCCTACTACGCCCTCGACTGCCTTCCCACTAGGGGAGAAGACCAGCGACCCGGTCTCTATGTATTTACAAGACATCTTTACGATCTCCGCCAATCTTGCCGGCCTGCCTGCCATCAGCTTCCCCGCAGGTCACAGTAACGGATTGCCCATAGGGCTTCAGCTGATTGGACCCCACCTGGACGAAGGCACTCTTCTCCAATGTGTGCATCAATATCAAAAAGTATCTGACTGGCACAAACGCACACCGAGCGAACAATCATGACGGTTCCCAACGGATGGCAAGTGGATATCGGTCTCGAGATTCATGCGCAACTCAAAACCAACTCTAAAATTTTCTCCGGAAGTTCCACCAGATTTGGTGCAGCACCCAATAGCCAAGCCAGCTTTGTTGACATGGGACTCCCTGGGGTGCTGCCCGTCGCCAATAAGGCAGTCTTCGAAAAAGCGATCCAATTTGGGCTAGGCGTAGGTGCGGAGATCAATCGCGTCTCTCGATTTGATCGCAAAAACTACTTTTACCCGGACCTTCCGAAAGGTTACCAAATCACTCAGATGGATGAGCCCATCGTGGTGGCTGGTAAAGTCCTCATCGAGCTTAATGGTAAAGAGAAGTTCATTCGCATCACACGAGCTCACCTTGAGGAGGACGCGGGAAAATCTATTCACGATGCAGTCGATCACGCCACCGCAATTGACCTTAATCGGGCAGGAACACCACTACTAGAAATCGTCTCTGAACCAGATATGAAGTCGGCTGAGGAGGCTGTCGCCTACGCTCGAAAGATTCACCAGCTAGTGACTTACCTCGATGTTTGCGATGGAAACATGGCTGAAGGTTCGATGCGCTTTGACGCCAACGTTTCAGTTCGCCGAGAAAGCGCAGTCGAGCTAGGGACGCGAAGTGAAATCAAAAATCTGAACTCGTTTAGATTTNTGGAGCAAGCGATCGAGTATGAGATTGCTCGACAGATAGAGACCCTGGAATCTGGGGCGTCACTTTCCCAAGACACTCGCCTTTTCGATTCTGAAAAGCGTGAAACCAGGCAAATGAGGAGTAAGGAGACTTCGACTGACTACCGCTATTTCCCAGAGCCAGATCTGCTCCCGGTAGTACTGAGCGAGGCATTCATTCAATCCGTAGCCGACACGATGCCAGAATTGCCAGATGACCGGTCGACTCGATATCAAGCATCTCTGGGACTCTCCCCTGCTGATGCCCGCCTACTCTCGAGTGACCTTCATTTGGCACTATTTTTCGATTCGGTCGCATGCGAAGTAGCGGATCCAAAAATAGCAGCTAACTGGATTAAGGGTGATCTTTTAGGAAAGCTCAATGAGGGTGAGCAGAGCATCGCAAATTGCCCTATTACTCCTGATCAATTAATTGATCTAATCAAACTCCTCGAAGCTGGGACTATTTCAGGCAAGATTGCAAAGGACGTTTTTCTGGCCATGTGGAATGGCATGAATATATCTGTAAGAGAATATGTTGAACGCGAGGNCCTTGAGCAAGTTTCTGATGCGGGANCGCTCGAGCCGCTTATCAAAAAAATCATCGACGCGAATCCTAAACAAGCAGAGGACTTAAAAGGCGGAAAAACCAAGCTCATGGGCTTCTTCGTAGGCCAGGTTATGAAGGAAACATCCGGTCAAGCGAACCCTCAGCAGGTCAACTCCATCATTAGCTCACTGCTCGGTCTTTGAGCACTTCATAAATATGGGAGGCCCCGCGCTACTCACGTCTAGTTCCGGACAAAAGCTATAGCGCTCGACAGCGCGTTGAACAAACTGTGATCGCTCAAAACCAACATTAAAAGCGATCCAGGAAAGCCCTGATGCGCTGCGCGTTGACACCCAAGTCAGTTTGACCTACCCGCGAGACAGAACGTACGTCAATAATAGACAAATCGGCTTCAGATCGAACTCTGACTACAAGGTCATCTTTGAAGCCAAACCAAAAAGTCGTATCAGTTGCCTCTACCACTCCTAGCGATTCACTCACATTGATAACGCTGAGTCCCATCTCNTCCAAAACCATACGCGAACGCTCTATAGCCTCGGCCGTCGACATCGAAACCACCTTGGTCTCTAAGTATGGATAAAAATCTGCGTGAAGCGCCTCCATATCCTCTGCCGTGTGATCAGCATCACCGAACACCAGATCATTCGTCGCGTAAATTCGACGTTTGACCACTTCATGAAACTCAGGTGGATCGATCGGATTCGTCGTTATGTCATGAATGCGTGGAACCGCAAGCGCTTGTGATAGGTGTGGCGCCATGGCAATGATGGGAATAATTGAGCAAAGCGCTGTCACAGACAAAGCCGCTTTACTAATCGGAATCTTTTTTATGGCGAAAAAAGCAATTAAAACGAACATCGCCAATAAATTCAGGAGGCCGCCAGCCACCGCGAGTGTCACCCCACCTAATGAGGCGGTCAGGTCAATCACGCCATACTTGTAGGCAAGAGGACTAAGCAGCAGTATAGGTACCAAACAGATACCGAAGACTAAATTTATTTTCTGCCCGGAATGCATTAANGGCTCCTTTCAACCAACCCGCCTATTCTACACTCTACCGACTGAAACGTATCGATTCTGCCTAGCACTAAACATGGGTTACGGCAGGTACACAGCTGTATTGCGTGCCTACGGTTTCTTTAATGAAGGTCTATCCATGAGTGTTGAACTACGACGAAAACGCTCGAATCCTTTGCTTTCTGTCTCTTTGGCTGATCGCTTTNAAAGTGAGCTCCGCGCACTCAAGCAAGAACACCAATAGCAGGCCGTCCTCTTTGAAACACTTCAATCGGAGACGCCAAACCATCCAAGGAGAGGAGCGGGTCCTGTTCGACCAAAACCAAATCGGCAATCAGGCCGTTCGATAGCCTGCCGACCCGTTCGGAAACACCGAGCGCTTCAGCAGCGTGCACGGTGGCGGCCATCAATGTCTCAACGGGCGTGAGCTCTGCGATAGCAGAAAATATCGGCAGCGTCTTCGCAAAGTCAGCATGAAAGACATTAGGAATTCCAGCGTCGGTGGACGCAATGAGTTTACAACCCGCTGATTTCATCTTGCGAAAACGGGATTGAATAGCCTCGAGACCAGGAGGGTTACTCAAATGACGCTTCCAGTTGAGGTTAACAGTCGGCGAAACCCAAATGCCTTTTCTAGCAATCGTCTGAGCAATAGCAGGATCATAGTGCTTACCCCAGCCATTTGGCCCCACCCATGAACAGTGCTCAATGGTAGTCACACCCGCACTAGCGGCATGGCCAATGCCATCAACACCATGACAATGAGCTGCTATTTCGTACCCTAAATCCCTCGCGTGGTTAACGACATGATTCATGATCCGTTGATCAAATTGCGCATCACCCGGACGGCTATTTGGCGTTATGCTGCCCCCGGTCGCCATTATCTTAATCAGGTCTACGCCCTTCGCATGCTGACGATCCAGCACTGCAATGGCCTCCTCTAACGTGCCCGCTTCACCCCCCCAAAAGTGACAGTGCCCGCCGGGACTGGTCAGCGGTTGGCCGGCACAAAGCAGCCTAGTTCCAAGATGTTGACCCGAGGCGATCTCGTCCCGCACTTTGAGTTCAAGCCAAGCGCCACCACCTAAATCTCGGGCCGTCGTCACCCCAGCCTGCAACATATCGCGAGTTCGTTGCCGCATCGCCTCCAACTGCTGGTCCTTGGGTACCCGGCCATGCGCAAATGGATCAGTCACAGAAGGATCCAAACCCAGGTGGACATGGGCATCGATCAACCCGGGGATCGCTACTAATCCCTGGCAGTCCTTAACTTGATCCGAAGCATGCACATCCTCAGACTGGGTAAGCGATAACGTGCCATCATCCAATATCCGGATCGCATCGTGTTGTGTGCTATGTCCCAGTTCCTCCCCCGTCCAAATGCTGAGATTTGTGAGCAACTNTGAAGTTTTCTTTATTACCATTACATCAACCTTTTTCTTGGCTTTGGTTCAGCCTAAAGCTCTTGGTCAGCACCCTAGTATCCCCCGCCTCAGTGCTTNTGATTCAACGCTAGGATTTCCAGCAGTCCGGTCAAGATCAGATCACCCACCATGTGATCAAATATCTTCTCCTGATCAAATAGGTGCACGAACCCCCCAGTACCAATAACCAGCGGTGGATCGTCCGCAAAAACCTGATTGGTAATGCGTTGGACCAACTCACGAATCATCCCCACATTAGACCAATACAGTCCTGACTGAATGCTCTCGATNGTTGTCTTTCCAAAGGCGGTCTGCATAGGTACGATTTCAACCGATGGCAACTGCGCCGTGCGCATCTCAAGGGCCTCCATCGCCAATCTCACACCAGGCAGGATGTTCCCTCCGAGGAAAGTCTTATCTTTATCCACTGCACAGACTGTTGTTGCCGTGCCAAAGTCAGCAACGATGAGATTCCTCCCAGGGAAAAGCTTAATGGCGCCAACGGCATCAGCAATTCGGTCAGCACCGACCTCTTTAGGATCCTGGTAAGCAATATTGAGTCCCGTTTTAACGCCTGGCCGTAGCATCAAGGGATCAATAGAGAAGTATTTTTGCGCGCACGCCCGAAGCGAGTAGTTAAGGTCAGGCACTACACTACAGATGACGATTTCTTGGATTAAGCCTGGGTCAATGTCGTTTTCCCGAAGAACCCCTCGAAAGAAAACACCGAGTTCATCGGAGCTGCTACGCAGTTGAGAAGTTCGGCGGAACTGAGAAATCAGACGATCTCCCGCAAAGACGCCACCGAACACCTGAGTGTTGCCCACATCTAGACACAAAATCATAGCCACTCTCCAAGCTCGTTTCCGGCAAAACTACTTTTCGAACGAGAGTGNGCATCGCAAAGCATCGTGCAAATCATTGCGTCTACGCTGGCCATGCTGAAGCACTAATGCGATTTGCCCGTCTGCACTTCCATATTCGGACTTCAGTACCTGTCTCATTCGATCAAGTCTGTTGGCGAAAACCATATAGGCCGCCAAGGCTTGACTATAGTTGGCCGTGCTTTGTCGATCAAACGGATGCTTATTCGCAAGCTTAGAGCTAAAATATCGCCGCGGGCCTATAGCTCAGTTGGTTAGAGCAGTGGACTCATAATCCATTGGTCGAAGGTTCGAGTCCTTCTGGGCCCACCACTTCAACGAACACCATCGTGCGTGAAGCACTCGCGCTTGACTCAATCGCGCGCTTTCCCAATGGCAGCGCCGAGAAGCGCGCTGACCAGCTCACCGCTTAAAGCCTGCTAGCACCAGACAATGATCCAGGGACCTTGTGGCATTCACTCAGTCTCTATCAATCAAAAGCCTCTACGGGTATGGCGATGGACATAACGCTCTCGCCCTCCCGAACTGGCGGACCGGCTAGACCGTACACCGCGAATCCCGAAGTAGTGGCGGTGACCTTCTCCACAACCGCGCCGGAATAGTCTCGAATCACGCCAACCTGCTCACCCTCTACGACCGTCCTGCCGACGGTCTTAAGTGGGTGCCAAGTCCCCGAGTGACCAACAGGCACTGATTTAGTGCTCTCGTAATATTGATGTTCAACGAGAGTAGTGCCGTCGCCCGATGGCGGCAGCATGCCCAATGCCTGCATACCGGCCCTTAAACCCGCAACAATGATCGCTACGTGACCGCTGTCTCGACCACCGTTTTGACCTATTTCTACAAGTATTGTCGGTTTGCCTGCCGCAACGCCCTGACGATTCAATGACCGACCGCTATCGATTTGCGCTTGGGTCTTCATTTGATATCGGATCAGCGTGGGAATACCAAATGCTGCTGCGAAGGCCAGCNCAGAAGGGTAATCACTGGCTAAGGGCCCCCCATATACTCCAATAAAGGGATGAAGCCACTCAGCGCCGTCTCCACTATGCACGNCGACGACAAAATCCGATCTTGCAATGAGCTNCGTCGAAATGATGTGAGCGATGCGCTCGGTCTGCGTGCCACTCGGATCACCTGGAAAAGAGCGATTCAGGTTCTGTCATAGGGGTTAACGTAAGGAGAGCGCGCTTCAAACGCACTAACATGGCTAGGCCGAGTAACGAGCACTACGCCCGACAATTGCTTTGGATCAATCGCCTCAGCAAGCCTCTCAGCTGCAAGGATGGGGGCGAACTCATAGCCATGAACACCTGTTGCGACAAAGAGCGTAGGGCCTGGTTTTGAGCCTCGAATCTCCTATGCGGGAATAAACGTAGCTGGATCACTCCCTCTCGCCACTTCGATATTGTAATCACGACGACCCTCATCCGACGATGTTTCAAGGCTGGCGTTTCCTGACAAAGAGAGGAAGAGACACGCTGTCCCCAATAAACTGACTNACTTTTTCATTACCAATCTTCCAAAAAATAAAAAATAGAGCNCCGCTATGACGCTCAAATCGCACGTCATTGGCAATTTGGATTGCTAGCAGCAAGTGCTAGTTGGTTTCAAAAAGGCGGAGCCCNGGAAGGCGGCTGAATGGACCGCCGAAAAAAACTTCCCGCGCCGGCATGGNACCCTAACGCGATCGAGCTTGATTCAGTATGCGCTGAGCGGAAGCACTCGATCGCTGCATCAGCGTTCGATGACGTTCCCATGAGTAAACACGAGGAGCAAACCGTTGGTTCTGATGTAAGCCCGTCATGATCGTGATCATGATTCAGATCAGCAAGCACCGGCCATTGCAGCACAATCACCAAGCCCGCCACTTTCCAAAGTGTGTTAAGCGGCAGCTTATGGCGAAAGACGGCAATCATAGTGATCCTGTGCAGATCGATTTCGTGGTGGTCATCCGAGCTACTGCGGTCATTACTCCAAAACCGCTAACTCGACAGCNACGCGACTCTATCACTTTGAAATTAACCACGAAAGCTCGAACTCAGATAACTCAATAACTTTGACCTAATCGGCGTCAGTGGAAAGTCATGGAATGCAGTGCTTTTCACAAACGCTTATTATCCAACCACGGCTTTTCACTCTTCGGAGGACTGATGGAATTTTTCTATGCAGCAGGCGCATGCTCTCTCGCTTCTCATATCGCACTGGAAGAAGCAGGTCTTGAATTCGAAGCAAGACGCGTTGACCTGTTTAAAGGAGAGCAACAGAAAGCTTCGTTTCTCTCGATGAATCCCAAGGGCCGGATTCCCGTGCTCGTCACGGACCGAGGCATCCTCACAGAGAACATGGCTATCCTGCTTTATGCTGCGATGACCAGCCCAAGCGCGAGGCTTGCGCCGCTGGACGACCCTCTGTCGCTTGCGCGCATGCAGTCATTTAACGCTTACCTTGCNACCACAGTNCATGTTGCCCATGCTCATGGCCCCCGAGGGATCCGCTGGGCCGNTGCTCCAGCGTCCCTTGAGGATATGAAAAATAAGGTGCCCGAGAATATGAGCGCCGCTTTCCAACTGATTGAAAACGAATTCCTCGAAGGACCCTGGGTCATGGGGGAGGAATATTCGGTGGCCGATGCTTATCTCTTTACGCTGACCCGCTGGCTCAAGAGTGATGGGGTTGATCCAGACCAGTTTAAGAAAGTGAAAGACCATCACAATCGAATGCTTGAGCGCCAGGCGGTCCAAACCGTTTTGTCTCGTGAGCGCTCAAACACGTAAAGGGAATCAATGCCGCATTTTGGCCCAAGGCTCAGTGTGTGATGCGCATAGGTCTCTAACCCTATCCAAGTCCGCCTATTTCCCTTACCGAGCTTTACCGAGACACCCAGCGGCCGCTGGTTAGCTACCAGGACCTTTTCTCTCGTGACCCAAATCCACTATTTCTCCAGTTACCAGGTTTGACCAACTCACGCTTGTGAGAATCCAAAACGCTGACTAGGATGGGCGGTAAATCAACCACACCGAATCAGTCATATGAACCTCTTTGACAATGACAATCTTCGATGGAAACGCTTCACGGGCAATCACCATTTCAATTACCCCATCGACTTTGAATCAGCGCTCCTCGGCGCGCGGGACGATGGGCACGTTGACTTGCTGTATCGGTGGGCCCCGAATGCTTACTGCCACTTNCACCGACATACGGCGATNACCACATCGNTTGTACTCGAGGGTGAGNTNCANGTGATGGATATNGATCCTGAAACTGGCGACGAGACNCAATCAAAAGTCAGAAAACCNGGGGATTACGCTTGCAAACTTCCTGGTGATATCCACATGGAAAAAGGTGGNCCNGAGGGNGCNTTNGTCCTCTTTAGTCTNTANACNAAGGATGGNTCNCTGGCCGAGACCNTAAGCGACGANGGGCATGTGTTATCCGAATCCACCCTTGATCAAATATTGCGAGGNAAGCAAATCGCGCTAGCGGNTNACGNGTAGGAAATAACAGCGATTCAGAGGGGGATTGTTATGGCTGAGACATTNGGCGGCATCATCAATCGNGANGTTAAAGATTCAACGCCNTGGTGGCCCGANCCCAANCTGCCTGACAAGGACCTTCCGAACATCGTGACNGTGTTACTGGACGACACNGGATTCGCGCATCTNGGATGTTTTGGNTCCCCTATCGANACNCCAAATTTTGANGCCCTCGCCGCAAGGGGGCTGCGGTACAACAACTTTCACACAACCGCCCTTTGCTCTCCTTCNNGNGCTTGCTTGCTNACCGGCCGTAANCANCACTCAGTGGGCATGCGTGCGGTATCNAATTTCGANACTGGATTCCCNAACATGAGGGGCAGGATTAGCGCCTCAGCCGCCACAACCGCTGAGCTACTNCANCATCACGGCTGGGCTACCTATTGTGTNGGCAAGTGGCATCTCGCACCNATGCGCGANGCNTCGGCCGCNGGGCCCTTTACCGACTGGCCNCTCCAGCGAGGATTNGATCGCTTCTACGGCTTTATGCAGGGCGAAACGGATCAGTTTCACCCCGAGCTCTATGCTGACAACCATATGATNCCNCAACCGTCNCGTCCGGAGGACGGCTATCACCTCTCNGAGGATTTGGTNGANCAATCGATTGNAATGATCAGAAANCAGGTATCGCTCGTGCCCGAGCGGCCCTTCTATCTCTATCTTCCTTTTGGCGCGACNCACGCCCCNCANCAAGCGCCAGATGACTATCTTCTGAAATACAAAGGTCGCTTCGATGAAGGGTGGGACGTTTGGCGCGAACGTATTCACGCCAAACAGCTNGAACTCGGCATCATNCCNGANGGNACCGCGCTNGCNCCNAGAAACCCNGGNGTGCGGCCTTGGACTGAGCTCAGCGAGCGTGAGCANGCNTTCGCCNTCAAGCTTCAGGANGCTTTTGCCGCGTTTTTAGATCATACCGATGCACAGCTTGGCCGATTGCTNGATGCNTTGGCNGATCTCNGGCTNGACGACAACACCTTGGTTATCGCAACGAGCGACAATGGCGCCTCACAAGAGGGTAATGAGACCGGCGTACTGGATGAATTTAGGCATTTCAANGGGCTTCCNGAGGACATGGAATCNGCGTCAAANCGACTCGAAGACATCGGCACCCGGCGCAGCTTTACCAACTATCCGTGGGGCTGGGCTCAAGTCGGCAATACACCGGCCAAACGCTATAAACAAAACACCCATGGTGGTGGCGTGCGTGATCCGCTCATTATTTCATGGCCAAAAGGGATAGATCCTGCTTGTAACGGTCAGATCAGACAACAGTTCCACCACATCACCGATATTATGCCGACGATCATGGAGATCTGCGGTTACGATCTGCCTGACGCAGTGAAAGGCGTTCCTCAGCAACCCATCGAGGGTGTTTCCATGCGCTACACCTTTGGCAGCGAAGCCGCCGATACTGAGGCATTGCCGACCCGGAAGCCAGCGCAATATTTTGAGATGTTTGGACACCGGGGTATCTGGTCGGAGGGATGGAAAGCAGTGACCTATCACCGCGCTCGCAACAATCTGGACGAGGACGTTTGGGAACTCTATCACTTGGACGAAGACTTCTCTGAATGCCACAACCTCGCAGAGTCGCACCCCGAAAAGCTCACTGAGATGATCGAGCTGTTCTGGTCTGAAGCGGAAAAATACGGCGTGCTGCCTATCGAAACAAACCAGAACACGGGCTTGTTTGCAGGCAGACCCCAACCTGGAACTCCAAGAGCTAGGGAACATTTCGTTTATTTCCCCCCTCTAGACCGAATTCCAACCGATAGTACACCGCCGTTTGGTGCCCGCTCCTGGGATCTCGAAGCGCGTCTGCAATGCAAGAATGAGCCTGAAGGTGCATTGCTCGCCGTTGGCACCGTGAATAATGGCTTGTGTATCTACTTCAAAGAGGGNCACCTTGTTTACGACCACAACGCCTTCACTGAGCACACGGTCATTCGGTCTACCAAGCCAGNACCAACCGGGGATGTGATGATCTCAGTCAGTCAACAACGCGTCTCCCGCGGACCAGCGCGCGTGATGCTTAAAATTAATGATGAAGTCGTCGGCGAAGGCATGGTGCNGAACGTTCCCGTAATGATTAGTTCTATTGGCATGGANATCGGTAGCAATCCGACCGGGGTGTCTGAAGCGTTTAATGCGCCCTTCCCTTTTAATGGCAAGATCCAAAGAATCNATATTGAGACGACTCGCGCACTGCGCCCAGACGATGAACTTGCCATCGAGCTAGAGCAAGCGTTACGCACCCAGTGAGCGCAAATAGCACTTAACCCTTAAGACTCTCACCAGTGACAACCTAAACAAACGACGGACATAAATGTGAGACAAGCACCCATCGATTACATCGAGCGCACCCGCGCTCAGTATGATGCGTTAGGCTTCCCGCCCTACGCGTGGATTAACCAAAAGGATGAGCCCCCTCCTTTTGAGCCGCTTTCAAAACCTGTTAGCGAGATGCGAGTCGCGTTGATTGCCTCAGGCGGTATCTACAAACGCGGACAAATTGCATTTCATCATCGAGACGACACAAGCTTTCGAATGATTGACACGACAGAACCCAGTGAAACGTTACGTGCCTCTCATTTCGCCTACGACATGACCGCAGCTCGGCAAAACATCAATNCNGTTTTCCCAGTTGATACCTTGCAGACGCTCGTGGCTAGGAGCGAGGTTGGCCAACTTGCGCGGCGNGCCTACACCTTCATGGGNGGNATTTACTCGGCGCGNAANGTAAGAGATTNGCTTGCACCAGCNCTGNGCAATGCNCTGCACGATGACGAGGTNGANCTCGCGATCCTTGTGCCTGCNTGACCTGTGTGTCATCAGTCCGTGGGACTGATCGCTAGACNCCTTGAAGCCTCTGGGTTNCCCACCTTGTGTTTCTCAGCCGCCCNCTCCATNACNANNGCTGTCAATCCGCCNAGGTCCGTCTTCCTCGACTTTCCTCTGGGCCAAACCTGCGGCANNCCTGATGACGCNANTGNGCGGNTAGCGATCATGCNTGCCGCGCTCAGANTCNTCNAAANNCTGGGGCCTAGCGAGATCGCCACATTGCCGTTCAACTACGGTGAGTCAGATGATTGGAAAGATACTGTGATGCGGCCAAAGGCCACGGCAACCGGTGAAGAAGCGGTTGATGACTTTAGGACAGATCGTTTCGAAACCCCTCAGTATCAAGACCCGGCTGACGAAAT
>PBWF01000031.1 GCA_002728935.1 Gammaproteobacteria bacterium
CGCTGCAGATTTAAAGCGGTCATGCCGCAGTCGGCGGTGGAGTAGATAGAAAATGATTCAGGCACAAACATATCTAGATATTGCAGATAACAGCGGCGCTCGTCGCGTGATGTGCATAAAGGTGCTCGGTGGTTCCAAGCGGCGTTATGCCGGGGTGGGAGACATTATCAAAGTCACCGTGAAAGAAGCGATTCCGCGGGGACGCGTTCGGAAAGGACAGGTCCTTGATGCGGTGGTAGTGAGAACAAAGAAGGGCGTTCGGCGAGCGGATGGTTCGTTGATCAAGTTCGATGACAATGCTGCTGTTTTACTGAACGCCAGCAAGCAGCCCATCGGAACCCGGATCTTCGGGCCNGTCACCCGTGAACTGNGAACAGATAATTTTATGCGTATTGTCTCTCTTGCCCCCGAAGTGCTGTAGGAAGTAGGCCATGAATAAGCTTAAGCAAAACGATTTGGTGGTAGTCCTGGCAGGTAAAGACAAGGGCAAGACCGGAGAAATAACGCGGATTCTAGACAACGATCGAGTCTTCGTGTCTGGCATCAATATGATCAAGCGGCACACAAAAGGTAATCCGCAAGCGGGGCAGCCCGGGGGAATCATAGAGAAAGAAGCACCTCTGCATATCTCTAACATCGCGATTTTTAATCGTGATGCCGGAAAGGCGGACCGCGTTGGCATTAAAACGCTTGAAGATGGAAAGCGGGTCCGTGTTTACAAGTCAAATGGCGAACAAATAGATAGTTGATATGGCTGATTTAAAGAAATTATACGAAGAAGACATTCGGCCCAAGCTCAAGGAATCGCTGGGTCTTTCTAATGTCATGGAAGTGCCGAAGATTACCCAAATCACATTGAATATGGGTGTGGGCGAAGCACTGAGTGACAGGAAGCAGTTAGACGCCGCGGTTGCCGATATGGAACTGATTGCGGGTCAAAAGCCTGTAGTCACTTTGGCTCGCAACTCGATCGCTGGATTCAAGGTGCGTGAAGGCTGGCCGATCGGCTGCAAGGTCACGCTTCGCAGGAGTCGGATGTATGAGTTTCTCGATCGCCTGATCAGCATTGCCATTCCAAGGCAACGTGATTTTAGAGGNGTAAGTCCTAAGTCGTTCGATGGAAGAGGAAACTTCTCCATGGGAGTAACNGAGCAGATTGTCTTTGCAGAAATTGACTATGACAAAACTGACCGAATTCGTGGCTTGGATATCAACATCACTACCACTGCAAAAACAGACGAGCAGGGAAGGGCCTTGCTGAGCGCTTTCAATTTTCCTTTCCGAGAAGCCTAAGCCGCTGCGATTGCAAAGATAAAGCTGGAACCGAAAAAGAGTTAGAGGACGAAATGGCAAAAGTATCAATGGTTAACCGCGAGCTTAAGCGCGCCAAGACGGTTAAAAAGTACGCTGCTAAGCGAGCAGCACTAAAGGCGCAAATTCGAGATTTGTCATTGTCAGACGAGGAGCGTTGGGAAGCGCAGATGAAACTACAAAAGTTGCCTCGCAATGCAAGCCCATGTCGGCAGGTGCGTCGCTGTCAGCTAACGGGTCGACCTCATGCAGTCTATCGTCGGTTCGGATTGGCGCGAACGAAGCTCCGCGAAGCGGCAATGCGTGGCGACGTCCCGGGCCTCGTGAAGTCAAGCTGGTAAGGGAGAACACTATGACAATGCAAGACCCTATAGCGGATATGCTGACTCGCGTTCGAAACGGACAAACTGCAAAGCTTGCTGCTGTTTCAATGCCATCTTCGAAAGTGAAGGTCGAAGTCGCCCGAGTGCTGAAGGAAGAGGGATATATTGAGGACTTTTCGACTGCGGATAATGATAGCGGTCAAAAGCAGTTACAAATTGGTCTCAAATATCATAACGGGCGGCCTGTTATTGAAGAGATCAAGCGCATGAGCCGCCCCGGCCTCCGTGTTTACAAAGGTCGGGATGACGTTCCCTCGGTCAGAGGNGGTTTAGGGGTTGTCATTTTATCGACCAATAAGGGTGTTATGACTGACCGAGCAGCGCGTGCACAAGGCGTTGGCGGTGAAGTCCTCTGCTCTGTGTTTTAGACCGTCCCGTGTTTGGCGACTGATCAAGGATCAAAAGAACTATGTCGAGAATAGCGAACAGTCCAGTAGAAATCCCTAAGGGTGTAGAGGTGACGATCTCTGGTCAAGAAGTGAGCGCGAAGGGAGCCAAAGGTAGCCTCACGCTGACGCTTCATGACGACGTGGCCATTACTCAAGAAGAGTCAGAATTGAAGTTGTCGGCAGTTGGGTCGACAAAACAGGCAGTTGCNATGTCTGGAACATTTCGGTCACTAGTAAAGAATCTGGTTACCGGTGTGAGCGAGGGGTTTGAGAAGAAGCTCGAACTTCAAGGAGTCGGGTATAGAGCGCAAGCGCAGGGCAGGTCTTTGAACTTGTCACTCGGGTTTTCCCACCCAGTCGTTTACCAAGTTCCTGAGGGTATCGATGTTGAGACGCCCAGCCAGACTCAGATTCTGGTGAAGGGCATGGACAAGCAGCGAGTAGGGCAAGTGTCAGCNGAAATTAGAGCGTTTCGCCCACCTGAACCCTATAAGGGTAAAGGGGTTCGATACGCCGACGAATATGTGAAGCGCAAAGAAGCGAAGAAGAAGTAAGCGCTAAGCAGGAGAAACAGGATATGAAAAGTAAAAAGACTGCTCGTTTGCGTAGAGCTCAGCGTGGTAGAGCCAAAATGCGGGAATTGTTAGTTCCAAGGCTGAGTGTTTATCGCTCACCACGCCACATTTACGCGCAAGTTATCTCTGAAGATGGTAGTTCAGTGAAGGCCGCCGCATCTACGCTCGAGAAAGATCTTCGAGAAGGATCAACCGGAAATATAGAAGGTGCAGCCAAAGTGGGTGCGCTTATCGCGGAGAGAGCCAAAGCGGCTGGCCTCTCAAGGGTAGCCTTTGATCGTTCAGGGTATAAGTATCACGGCCGAATCAAGGCACTTGCTGATGCTGCTCGAGAGGGTGGTCTGGAATTTTAAGTAAGGGCAGGCCTGATCAGGTTGCTCGGGGTGGCGGTGATGGGAAACCGAAAGCCGAGAGCAGGGTAAGAGAGCAGGGTAAGAAAAGCGCAATCGCAAAGAAGTCGATCTGCAGAGGCAGGTAAAAGGAATAGTCATGGCTTTCAATGATAGAGATAACAACGAAGAGGGAATCCAGGAAAAACTGGTCCAAGTCAATCGAGTTGCCAAAGTGGTCAAGGGTGGTCGAATTTTTGGCTTCACGGCTCTGACGGTTGTTGGCGATGGCAATGGGCGAGTGGGTTATGGACGAGGCAAAGCTCGGGAAGTNCCTCAAGCAATCCAAAAAGCAATGGAAGCNGCGCGTAGAAATATGATTGATGTTGAGCTCGATGGTTCGACGGTCCAGTACGAGGTCACTGCCCGTCACGGGGCATCGAAGGTATTCATGAAGCCTGCTTCAGAAGGTACTGGCATTATCGCGGGTAAAACGATGCGCGCTGTCCTAGAGGTTGCAGGAGTTCGCAATGTATTGGCGAAGTGCTACGGGTCGACGAACCCAGTGAACGTTGTTCGCGCGACGTTCGAGGGACTAAAGAACATGCGGTCTCCGTCTGCGATTGCAGAAAAGCGCGGAATGACCGTGGAACAAATTTCCGGGTAACGCAACATGGCAAATAAAACAGTCAAAGTAACGTTGAAAAAAAGTCTCAATGGTCGTTTGAAGAGCCANAAAGCCTGCGTCGNGGGTCTTGGGCTGCGAAAAATTCGTCAGAGCCGAGTGCTCGAGGACACCCCGGCGGTACGCGGAATGATCAATAAGGTCGCGTACATGGTAGACGTCGAAGAGGCGTAGAGAGGAGAAGTGAGCATGCGACTGAATACGATTTCAGGGGCCGAAGGCAGCCGTCGCACCCGCAAAAGAGTAGGCCGAGGCATTGGTAGCGGGCTTGGAAAGACGGCAGGGCGAGGTCACAAAGGGCAAAAATCACGCTCTGGAAGCCGAATTCTTCCTGGTTTCGAAGGCGGACAGCAGCCACTACAGCGCCGATTGCCTAAGTTCGGGTTCACNTCCAAAGTCGGAAGGACGACAGGAGAGGTCACTCTTTCCGAGGTGGCGGCGGCAAATGCCGACGTAGTGACACTTGATGTCCTAAAAGAAGCGGATTTAGTCAGCCGAAAATTAGCGAGAGTCAAAGTGATCTTGTCAGGCTCGATTGACAAAGCAGTTACGGTACAGGGATTGGGTGTCACCAAAGGCGCTCGAGCGGCCATTGAGGCAGCCGGCGGCAAAGTAGAAGACTAAAAGCCGTTAACTAGAACGATTGGCCTGCCAGCGTCGCGGGCGAGATCAGAGAAATTATTATGACGAGTGCACTTGCACAAGCCAGACAAACAGCCAGCGGAGGCGGTCTCTCAGAACTGAGAAGCCGGCTTCTGTTTGTATTGATGGCAATCGTCGTCTATCGCATTGGCAGTCACATTCCGGTACCCGGCATCGACCCTGAACGCCTGCAGCTACTCTTTAGCCAGAATCAGGGCGGGATCCTCGATCTCGTGAATATGTTTGGCGGTGGAGCGCTTGAGCGGATGAGTATTTTCGCGCTCGGCATCATGCCCTACATATCGTCCAGCATTATCACCCAGCTACTTGTGGCGACAACGCCCTCTCTGCAACAACTGCGCAAAGAAGGTGAGGCCGGACGGAAAAAAATCTCTCAATACACAAGATACGGCACGCTTGCGCTGGCGCTTGTTCAAGGGATGGCGATGAGCAGCGGACTTGTTTCCCAAGGACTGTCTTATACCAGCTCGCTCATGTTTCACTTCGTTGCTGTCACCACGTTAGTTACAGGCGCGATGTTCATCATGTGGTTGGGTGAGCAGGTCACCGAGCGCGGTGTAGGCAACGGAATCTCAATTATCATTTTTGCCGGCATCGTCTCTGGTTTTCCCAGCGCGATTGGTCAGTCTTTCGAGCAGGCGCGGCAGGGAGAAATACAGATCATCGCGCTACTTGGGATTGCAGCACTTGCGATCGTAATTGTTGCCGGCGTTGTGTATGTCGAACGCGGCCAAAGACGAATCACCGTCAACTATGCGAGGCGTCAGCAGGGTCGTAGGATGTATCAGCCCCAGAGTTCGCATCTTCCCCTGAAGGTCAATATGGCGGGCGTCATTCCAGCGATTTTCGCCAGTAGTTTATTGCTATTCCCAGCATCGCTAGGACAATGGTTCGGTCAGAACGAAAGTATGGGCTGGCTTCAAGATCTGAGCTTACAGATCGCCCCAGGGCAACCGCTCAACATCATATTGTTTTCTGCAGGCATCATATTTTTCTGTTTTTGGTATACCTCGATCATGTTCAATCCCAAAGAGGTGGCCGATAACCTGAAACGATCAGGGGCATTTGTTCCCGGATACCGTCCTGGTGATCAGACCGCTCGGTATATAGACAGCATCATCACGCGTCTGACCTTATTCGGGTCGCTGTATATGACTCTAGTGTGCTTGCTCCCTCAGTTCTTAGTGCTGCAGTTCAATATCACGTTCCAATTAGGAGGCACAGCGCTACTGATTGTAGTTGTCGTCATCATGGACTTCATGGCGCAAGTGCAGACGCACTTAATGTCGCATCAGTACGAGTCGTTGATGAAGAAGTCGAATCTGCAGAATTTCGGACGCCGGTAGGTGCTCGATTAGGAGGATGAAGTGAAGGTAAGAGCTTCAGTTAAGAAAATGTGTCGGAATTGCCGAATTATTAGGCGCAACGGATCAGTTCGCGTGATTTGTTCTGAACCAAAACACAAACAACGTCAGGGTTAAACCCGTTTAAAAGGGACAGGAGCGGCGAATGGCTCGTTTAGCAGGAATCAACATTCCGGATGATAAGCACACGGAAATCTCATTGACTTACATTTATGGGATTGGTCGAACAACTGCCAAAAAGTTGTGCGATGCAACTGGAATAAGCCCCAACACCAAAATCGGCGAATTGACGGAAGGCGAATTAGATCAGTTGAGATCTGAGATTGCCAAGCTCCCAGTGGAAGGTGACTTGCGGCGTGAAGTCCAGTTGAACATCAAAAGGTTACTTGACCTTGGCTGTAACCGAGGTATTCGCCATCGACGCAGCCTGCCGGTTCGTGGACAGCGTACGAAAACGAATGCACGGACCCGCAAAGGTCCTAAACGACCAATCCGTAAGTAGCAACATAGCAAATCGATTAACAACCAGTTGCGTTAAAAGACAGCAGAAAGCACCTACAGATCACTATTGATCTGGGTAGGTCAGAAGGAAAAGCGAGACAAAGTATGGCACCAGCAGATAACTCAGGTCCGGTTGCTCGAAAAAAAGGTAAGCGGCAGATAGCAGACGGGCTTGCTCACATTCATGCGTCGTTCAATAACACTATCGTCACGATCACTGATCGACAGGGGGGAGCTTTAGCATGGGCGACAGCGGGCGGCTCTGGTTTTCGTGGTGCTCGGAAAAGCACACCCTTCGCTGCACAGATCGCGGCTGAGCGAGCAGGTAACTCGGCCCTTGAGTATGGGCTGCAAAACCTAGAAGTGTTCGTGAAGGGCCCAGGCCCAGGAAGAGAAGCAGCTGTTCGAGCATTGAGCGCTGTGGGCTTTCGCATCACAAACATCACAGACGTCACACCCATTCCCCATAACGGATGTCGACCCCCGAAGAAACGTCGGGTGTAAGAGAGGAGATCGGATATGGCCAGATATCTCGGCCCAAAACTAAAACTAGCGCGACGCGAGGGGACCGACCTCTTTTTGAAGAGTGGAGTTCGTCCCATCGAATCTAAATGTCGAATCGAGACGGCGCCTGGCATGCACGGTCATCGCCGTGCGAGAGCATCCGACTATGGTGTTCAGCTGCGTGAGAAGCAGAAAGTACGCAGAATTTATGGTGTCCTAGAAAAGCAGTTCAGGAACTATTACAAGAAGGCAGATCGTCAAAAGGGGGCGACGGGTGAAAACTTGTTGCGGATCTTGGAGCGCCGTTTAGACAACGTGGTTTACCGCATGGGATTTGGTTGCACCCGCGCGGAAGCTCGCCAGTTGGTGTCTCACAAATCGATACTGGTTAACGGGCAAGTGACCAATATCCCCTCGTACCAAGTGGAAGCGGGAGACACTGTGTCTATTCGAGAGAAGTCTCGTAATCAGTTGCGAATTCAAGGGGCTCTTAATCTTGCTTCGCAGCGTGCACCTGTTGATTGGGTGGATGTGAACGTCGACCGTATGGAAGGTTTGTTCAAGCATTATCCGGAAAGAGACGAATTGCCTAAAGAAATCAATGAAAACCTGATTGTCGAACTCTACTCGAANTAAGTAGATTGCGATCGATCGATTAAGGAAGGAAAAAAATGCCCCATTCTTCACTCGAGTTTTTAACGCCACAACATATTCAGGTTGATCAGATCAGCAACACTCGTGCACAGGTGGTCCTTGAGCCGCTAGAACGAGGCTTCGGCCACACGTTAGGTAACGCTTTGCGACGCATTTTGTTGTCGTCGATGCCCGGTTGTGCGATCACTGAGGTAACGATTGACGGTGTTCTACATGAGTACAGCGCGATTGAGGGCGTACAAGAGGATGTCATCGAGATCCTCTTAAACCTTAAGGGTGTTGCTGTCAGCCTAAACTCTGCCAACGAGGCGGAGTTAACACTTTCGAAGTCGGGCGCAGGCTCGGTAACCGCTGGTGATTTTGTGCTCGATCACGATGTTGAAATTGCAAATCCCGATCACGTCATCGCCAACCTCAACAGCAGCGGCAGGATTGAAATTCGAGCGCACGTTACTCGAGGCCGAGGCTATGTTCCTGCCGATGCCCGAATCACGGACGAAGAGGAAGGGCGTGTAATCGGGCAGTTGATGCTTGATGCGTCNTACAGCCCTGTGCGACGAGTTGCTTACAAGGTTGACAGCGCGCGGGTGGAGCAACGCACGGACCTAGACAAGCTGATTATCGAGCTCGAAACGAATGGCACGATTGACCCAGAGGAAGCCATCCGCAGAGCTGCAACTATTTTACAACAGCAGACCGCAGTATTCGTTGATTTGGAGAGCAGCACGGCAGCAGATGACAGCAGCCAGGAAGAGCAGCTTGATCCTATATTGCTCCGTCCGGTTGATGACCTTGAACTGACGGTACGATCGGCAAACTGTTTAAAGGCCGAAAATATCTATTACATCGGCGATCTGATTCGCNGAACTGAAGTTGAGCTTTTGAAAACGCCAAACCTTGGCAAGAAGAGCCTCACCGAAATTAAGGACGTCTTAGCATCACGTGGTTTATCGCTTGGAATGAGGTTGGAGAATTGGCCACCCTCGTCACTCCGAGGCGATGACCGTTTGCTCGGCTAATGTATAACGCCAACTAGTTTTAGTAGGAAAGACCATGCGTCATAGAAAAAGTGGTAGACAGCTCAATCGCAATACATCGCATCGGAAAGCGATGTTCAAAAATATGACGTGCTCCCTAGTGGAGCATGAGTTTATTAAAACGACTTTACCTAAAGCCAAGGAGCTCAGGCGCTACGCAGAGCCTTTGATCACTTTGGCCAAGGAAGATTCGGTTGCGAATCGCCGGTTAGCGTTTGCGAGGACAGGCAGCAAAGCGACAGTGGGTAAGTTGTTCGGCGATCTAGGTCCGCGTTATCAGGAACGGCCAGGGGGTTATCTCCGTATCCTAAAGGCTGGGTTTCGCGCCGGCGATGCTGCGCCTATGGCCTATGTTGAGCTCGTAGACAGACCGGAGGTTGCTGACGAGGATGAATTTGAGGAAGTGGTAGAAGAATCCTAGCAAGCGGTTCGTCTTCAAGTGATTCCAAAAAGGGTCGGTATTCCGGCCCTTTTTCGTGGTAGCTTGAGAACGAAGCACTTTTAATTGGAGTGCGCATAAGCGAGCCAAAAGACGCTATACAGTTAGCCTTGCAATAAGATTGGACATCCATTAGGAGCACCCAAGCCCGTAACAAGCCTCATAAAGAGATCGAACATGAATCAAGTCGCATTTATTCCTCAAGCTAGAACGCTGATGGGCCCCGGTCCGTCTGATGTGCATCCAGAGATCCTCACCGCGATGGCTCGTCCTACGATTGGTCATCTTGATCCTCAATTCATTCAGCTAATGGATGATATTAAACACAAACTTCAGTGGGCTTTTCAGACCAAGAATGCTCTGACCCTGCCGATCTCAGCGCCTGGCAGTGCTGGAATGGAAGCGTGTTTTGCAAACCTTGTGAGTCCAGGCGATCAAGTGCTGGTTTGCCAAAATGGCGTGTTTGGTGGCCGTATGGCAGAAAATGTGACGCGCTTTGGCGGTGAGCTGGTGCTGCTTCAATCCGAGTGGGGGCGAGCGATAGATCCAGCTCAGGTCGAGGCCATGCTAAAAGACCATCCGAAGGTAAAGCTGGTCGCTTTTGTCCATGCAGAGACATCCACCGGTGTAGCATCCGACGCCAAGGCAATCTGCGGTATTGCCGCAAAGGCGGGGTGCCTGACGATCGTAGATTGTGTGACGTCCCTAGCCGGAATCGACGTTGCCCTGGATGACTGGGGAGCTGATGCTGCCTACAGCGGCACGCAAAAGTGTTTGTCCTGCGCGCCAGGACTCTCTCCCCTGTCGATGTCGGAACGCGCCATTGAAGCGATTAAAGCTCGCAGTCACCCCGTTGCATCCTGGTTCTTGGACATGAACTTGGTGATGGGTTACTGGGGCGAAAACACCACACGTGCCTATCATCATACTGCTCCAGTCAACGCGCTCTATGGG
>PBWF01000032.1 GCA_002728935.1 Gammaproteobacteria bacterium
TCGAGTAACTGTGGTCGGATGGTTGCCGTGAGGTTGGGCGCTAGCCCCTCTGGGGGCTCGTCCTGCCAGACGCTGAACCAATAACGCTGAATCGCTTTAGCGGCCTCGATTTGAGCCTCAAAAAACGTAGTGGTTGAGTCGGTGGTGATGCCGTACTGCAAGCCTGAGATAACGGCTTGCTCGATAACCACCTTTTCTCGATCCGTGTCCTCGATCGCTCGGCCTGCGACCCATTTTGAGTGGGCCACTGGTTTCATGAGCGCGAGTCTAGCTGCAATGGTTTCTTCGATATCGTTTCGGTCGTTCGCGACACCAACCATCGGAGTCGCGACCAGTAGGAGCGTGATTAGGTAACCCAGTAACTTCATAACGAGTCGCTTCATGAAATGCTTCACGCGTTATCGAGGTCGCGATGGTATCATCCTGCGAACAACAGCGTTAATCATGCACAGCGAGGAGGCTCTATGAGCGAGTGTTTGCTCTACGAACAATCAGATTCCATTGTCACATTAACCCTGAACAAGCATGAAACTCGCAATGCGATTTCAGAGGATGAAATGGTGTCTGCGCTCGTTTCAGCTTGCGAGCGAATCAATGCTGATCAATCGGTTAGGGTCGCGATTCTCACTGGGGCAGGCTCCGCTTTCAGTAGCGGCGGAAACGTCAAGGACATGAAAGATAAGGCCGGCATGTTTGGTGGCTCGGCCAATGAGATTCGAGAAGGCTATCGCAAAGGTATACAGCGTATTCCTCTGGCAGTTGACGCGCTGGAAGTTCCGATCATTGCGGCGGTGAATGGCCCAGCCATCGGGGCAGGGTGTGACCTTGCCATGATGTGCGATATGCGGATCGCGTCTGAAAAGGCGATTTTCGCCGAAAGTTTCGTCAAAGTAGGCATCATTCCCGGAGACGGTGGCGCATGGTTCTTACCCAGAGTCATTGGGCAAGCGCGCGCCAATGAGATGTCTTTCACCGGGGAGCCCATTAATGCTGCTAAAGCGCTCGAATGGGGCATGGTGTCTGACGTAGTCGCGCCTGATTTACTGATGACTGCCGCCATGGAGCTCGCGAATCGAGTGGCAGTGAATCCCCCTCATGCGCTTCGCATGACCAAGAAATTGCTAAAGGCTCAGCGAGGTGCGGACTTGCCGACACTGCTTGAGATGTCTGCAGGGTTCCAAGCACTCGCGCATCAAACCAAAGACCACGAAGAAGCAGTCAACGCAATGCTCGAGAGGCGGCCCGCACAGTTCACAGGCGAGTAAGTGAACTGCTCGACACGAGCAGCCTTTTAGGCTGGTCTGCCTAGGGTTTTTTGATGTCTGGATATTTGCGGAGCAGGGCGCGCATTTGATGGTAAGAAAGCCCGAGGCGCTCAGCCGCACGCGCTTGATGCCATCGTGATGCATCCAGTGCGTCAAGTAAGCGGCTGCGCTCTAGGTTGGCAATGGCTTCTTTTAGCGGCAGGTCGTCTGAAGGGGAGTGCCTGGCAGGCTGGGAATCGATGTCTGTAATGAGGGTGGCGCGGTCTTGATTATCAACCCGTTCAAAGGGGTCGAAGACCCAGTTTTGAATCGGTGCGCTGGAGTCCTCTTGCTGATAAAGATTGCGCTCGACCACATGGCGCAGTTCTCGAACATTACCTGGCCAGGGATAATCAAGTAACGCCGCCTCGGCTTCCCTCGTCCAACCCGGAAAGTTATCCAGCCCTAGTTCTGAGGCCATTTGGATGCCAAAGAATTCTGCCAAGCGCAGAATGTCTTTCCCTCGCTCTCGCAAGGGGGGCAGCGTAATGACGTCGAACGTCAGTCGATCAAGGAGATCTCCGCGAAAATCCCCCGCGATGACACGATCAGGTAAATGCTCGTTGGTCGCGGCGATCAGGCGAGTGTCGATCTGGATGAGTGTTTGACCGCCCACTCGCTCGAATTCGCCATACTCGATGACCCGCAGCATTCGCTCTTGAGCGGCGATCGGCAGGTTGCCTAATTCGTCTAGAAAGAGCGAGCCGCCATGGGCGCGCTCAAACCGCCCTAGTTGGCGCTTGGTAGCGCCGGTGAATGCACCGGCCTCGTGCCCGAACAGTTCCGACTCCAATATGCCCTCGCTAAAGGCACCACAGTTGATCTTGACGTAAGGCCGGTCCCACCGCCGAGATAGGTAGTGTAATCGCGCAGCAATAAGTTCTTTGCCGGTTCCTCGTTCCCCCACGACAAGAATGGGGCGATCGAGCGGCGCGGCTCGCGATACCTGTTCAANGACGCGAGTCATGGGTTTCGACTCACCCAATATGCGAACGCTGTGATCCATCGNNNNATCCTAGCAATTTTGANGNTATGCACCAGTTAAAAAATCACAATTTTCGCTAAAAANACCAGATTTANTNACNGCGCCTTATCTGCAAACCAAAAATATTCATTAAAAACAATAGCTTGATTAAAATTTAGAAGTTGGCACGCATTGTGGAATAGAAGACCTGTGAGGTAGTAGTAATGAGGAAAGCGTCACGGGCACAGGGGGCTAAACACCCAAAAGTGATGATGTGACGGCAAGCCTGCCTCATTATTCAACAAATAGGAGAAGCAACATGGGTATATTTTCCAGAATGAGCGATATCATCAACGCCAACGTGAATGCCTTGCTCGATAAGGCGGAAGATCCAGAAAAGATGGTTCGGCTGATGATCCAGGAGATGGAGGAGACCTTGGTCGAGGTGCGCACGCAATCGGCTAGATTNATTGCAGACAAGAAAGAGGTCGCGAGGCAGCAAACCCGACTGCAATCTGAGGCGGCCGAGTGGGGTCGTAAAGCGGAGTTAGCCTTGTCGAAAGATCGCGAGGACCTAGCACGTGAGGCCCTGAGAGAACAGATCGAAGCTGCAGATCAAGCTGACCTCCTTGAGGCTGAACTGGAACAAATCGCGCAAAGTATCGATGGACTAACTGGAGACGTCGAAGCCTTGCAGCAAAAACTGCTCGATGCCAAAACGCGTCGAAAAGCGTTGATTCTTAAAAACGAAACAGCCCAGTCTCGCAAAGGCGTTCGCCGGCAACTTCACGACGTGAACCTCGATGAGGCGATGTCTAAGTTTGACGTCTTTGAGCGGCGAATTGATGAACTTGAGGGTGAGCTTGAGGCCTATGACATTGGTAAGCGCAGCCTAGCCGACGAGATTGAAGCCCTTGAAGCGGATGAGGAGATTGATGCGGCGCTTGCGGCGCTACGGGCAAAAGTAGCCTCAAAGAAAGGGGGCACTGATTAAGCGCGAACGGTGCCGATTAAGGACTCACCATTATGCGCTCCGCCGTTAATCTGAGAAGATGAACTCGGATTCACATCTTAATCGAAGGTGTGTTGTCTGCGGGTCGTGGCGAGGTAGGCATCAATCAATTCCCCGACGGCAAACCAGATAATGGCTGTTAAGGAACAACTGAGAGGAAGTAAAGAATGAGCGTGTTCACCATGGTGGTCTGGATCGTCGCAATAAGTTGTGGCACTGGCGTCCTAATCGAGTATTTGAAGACCAAAAGGAAGGCGCTTGAAACCAATCTCCGTGAGGGTGAACGAGGTGCGTCCGAGTCCGAAATGGCGGCGTTGAGTGAGCGGGTGGCTGTGTTGGAGCGCATTATTGTGGATCGAAAAACGGACTTGGCCGAGGAGATTGATCGCCTGGATCGCTAGAAGGGAAAGGGTGAGTCAACGGGCAAAGCGATTCATTGGCGGGTCACTAGCCAACGACTAGAGATCGACACCTATCGATTGAATCCACAATTCTGATTTTGCTTCGCAGCACAGCTGCTAGACGGATGGTTTGTTAGCCGTGTTATAGCTAATACCTTTTGATGGACCTGGCAAATCGGTGCGAGTAGTTAAGGTTGAGAGGGGATCCACACACCACGAGTCGTCGACCCTTGGCACCGTTAGGACCAATGAAGACTAAAGCCGATGAATAGTCACCAGATGAGTATTTACTAAAGACAGTAGATGCTCACTGGCTAAAGAAAAAGTTGTCGCTGGCCTTGCGACAGATGAGTGTGATTGAGAGAAGAAGCAGGTGGAGAAAGGGATGAAGCGCCGAACAAACCATCGAACGAACAATAGGAGAAACAAGCATTGAGTTGGTCAGTCGTTTTGTTTGTGCCCGCGGTCATATTCGTGGGGTTAGTGATGCCGATTTGGTTAGTGCTCCATTACCGGCAGAAATCGAAGGANCAGAGCGGNCTGTCNTCTTCGGATCGAGCTGATCTTGAGGAAATGGCAAAGGCCGCCGACAGGATGGCCACGCGAATCGGCGCGCTAGAGGCGATTCTGGATAGTGAAATAAGTGATTGGCGTGCCCGTCATCAAGAGGCGGGGTCAGGNAACTCGGCGAGCCGTCGAGGAGGGGGGGAATAAGCATGTCTTATCGAGAGTCAGACCGCAGGAGATGGCAGCGCGAGCGATTCAGGCGTCGAGAGCGGGCGGCGCGCGCGAGAATTAAGGACTTGGCCGCGCAACTGCAGCAATGGTTAGACGAGCCTGAGGGGGATGTGATCTGGGAAGACCTGGGTGATGATCACAAGGGATTAAGTTGGGCCGGCCGCGGCCGCTTGTATCGCGATCGAGATCGAGGCCGGTTAGGCGGCGTCTGCGCGGGGCTTGCGCAGTACTTCCGGATGCGACTGTGGAAGGTTCGGACCATTGCGCTCGTGGCGCTCTTTATTATCCCAACAGTGATTGTGTTTGCTTATGTGCTGGCGCTGATTTTCCTGCCGAATGCGCCCGCCTACCAACAAAGTAGCTACTTCGAGCGATCGGCCAGGGCCAATAAGAAACGGGCTCGCCGCGATACTTATGGAGCAGGCGCAGATACCTTCACCGATGCTCGTAGGTCGGAAGGTCGCGAGGCACCAGCCCCGTCCCAAGCATCTGTGAAACGGACGAAGACTAAGTTTCATGATTTGGAAGCAAGGCTCCAAGAAATGGAAGCGTACGTCACCTCGCGCCGCTTCAAAACAGATAGAGCGTTCCGAGATCTGGAATCATCCTAAAGTAGGCGCGTTTGCATTGGTGCTGGCGGCACTCGAGCAGATGGGCTAAATGCTGGCGCAATCCCGCTCGATACAGGCATTAGGCTTGGGACTCTGCGTAGTCTGGTTATCAGCGGAGGGCTCGGAACCTCGATTGTTTTGGAGGCTAAAACGGGGTTTAACGTTGCTGCACCGTTCCAAAGATTACTTTGTAGTGCTTATTCGAGGGCCTGGAACCCGCGGTCCGGGTAATCGCAAAAGATGGCGTCCACTCCCCACCGATTCATACGCTGTATATCGTCCGTTTCATTTACTGTGTAGACCGCGACCTTGAGCCCGGCGGTATGAGCTGCACTCACCCAGTCCTCAGTGACGTGTTTTAGCGCAATATTCATGTAGCGAGCATTGAGCGATAGGGCGCGGTCGATTGCATCGCTGGGCATCTTCCAAAACAGCGCTCCCCGGGGATAAAGCGGCGAGGCCACTGCAAGTTCGCGATGGTTAAATGAACTGAGCAAGAACTTGTTTGGGTCGGCTCTATGGTCAAGGCACCATGCATCGAGCAGCGCTGAGGTTGGTTGAGCGGTGCCAGGCCCCTTGAGCTCAATATTGATAGTGGCNNGACCNNCGACCATCTCNATAACCTCATCGAGATACGGGATTTTNTCGCCATCTCCGGCNTCGAGCCTACGAATAGCGTCCAGCGAGTGATCGCTGATGAGCCCCTGGCCGCTGGTCGTTCGATCCAGCTGTTCGTNGTGAATGACGATGAGCTTGTCATCCAGTAAATGAACGTCGAGCTCCAGGTACTCGCATCCTTGGCCGAGCGCCAGCTCGAATGCCTTGAGGGTGTTTTCAGGTGCGTAGCCGCTTGCTCCGCGATGACCAATAATCTGCATGATTTGTCTCGAGCGATAGCGCGGTTCAAGTTANTGATCCACCACTGCTAGGGTCGCTTTCTTTTTGTTGTCCCANGACTCTTAGAGTCTCGCCTATTTCGGGGGATAGGCTACAATGTTCTAANGCTCGGATGTTCGCTATGTCATATCAAGTTTTAGCACGAAAGTATCGCCCCTCGAACTTCAAAGAGCTTGAAGGGCAGACCCACGTGCTCCAAGCGCTGATCAATGCACTGGACAATGATCGTTTGCATCATGCCTATCTTTTTACAGGCACGCGGGGAGTGGGTAAGACGACCATCGCTCGGATTCTGGCGAAATGCCTAAATTGTGAGCAGGGCGTCACCAGTGAGCCCTGCGGGACCTGCCATGCCTGTATGGAAATCGCTGAGGGACGGAGCGTTGACCTGATCGAGGTCGATGCGGCATCGCGTACCGGTGTCGACGATATGCGAGATTTGCTCGACAACGTGCAGTACATGCCNACAAGCGCTCGTTACAAGGTGTATTTGATCGACGAGGTGCACATGCTCTCAAAGAGCAGCTTCAACGCGATGTTGAAAACGCTCGAGGAGCCCCCCGCGCACGTGAAGTTCTTGTTCGCGACTACTGATCCAAAAAAACTGCCCGTCACAGTATTGTCGCGATGCTTGCAATTTAATTTGAAGAACATGACGCCCGAGCGGGTCGTTAACCATCTTCGAGAGATTCTTGGCCGTGAGGGTATTGAGGTTGAGGATGCTGCACTATGGCAGCTGGGTCGCGCTGCAGAGGGAAGCATGCGAGATGCACTAAGTCTGACCGATCAAGCTATTGGGTTTTGCGACGGCGCGCTTACAGAACAGTCAGTGGCTGCCATGCTAGGCACGGTGGATAGACAAGATGTGTATCGTTTGCTTGTCGCCCTTGCTGAGCATGATGGTGGCCAANTGCTTCAAATTATCGCGCAAGCTTCTGAATTCTNTACAAACTTTGACGGACTACTCGATGAGGTGTTGGCGGTGCTGCATCGAGTTGCCATTGCNCATGCGGTGCCAGATTCGATAGACAATCAGCTCGGCGATGAGGTCGTGCTGCGCTCACTCGCAGAGCTTTTTGACCCAGAACATGTGCAGCTGTTGTATCAGATTGGGCTGATTGGCAAACGGGATTTGCCCCTGTCGCCCAGCCCTCAAATCGGTTTCGAGATGGTCATGCTGAGGATGCTCGCGTTTCAGCCAGAGGCTGGCCCGACTAGCGAACACCGAGCGCCGGCAGACTTAGGTGATACGGGTGACGCGCTTGCAAGTGCTGCAAGCGAGTCGCCGCTCACGAATCTGAAAGCCTCGCTGGCGTCTGGGGCCACAGGAGCGTCTTCGTCCACCACTGGAGTGGGACCCCGTGCGCACCAGGCGGGCTCGGCCAAGGGTGAAGTAAAAGCAGAAGTCTANGCGGCAGACGCTACAACGCGTGCCAAAGCGGCCACCAAGGCGGTCACGCGCCAGCAGCAAGGCGCTGCAGAGGCGCTAGTGGATCCGCCAGCAGAGGATGCTTCACTGTCAGCTAATCTTCATCAAAAAGACGGGGAGCTCGCGACTGAGGGTTTGGGATCTTCTCGCCAAAATCTGTATGTGGTCGAGGGTGGTCGAAGCAGCAAGTCGGACGCAAATGCTGAGACCAAAGATGGTGGTAACGGTGTGCCTAGCGCTTCAGAAAACACTCAACTTGGTGATAAAGCTGGTGCGATGGCTGTCTCGAGCGAGGGTTCTAAGAATACGCTGCCTCGAGCGGATCTGAAGCATGGGGATGAGCCCATCGAAATGGAGGGTGACCAAGGGCTTGCACCAGCCCGAGACAGCCACCAAGCAGTTTCGGATGAGTCCTTCGACCCTCGCGATGTCGCATGGTTCAAGCGGTTCAGCGCTTTGGTGATTGGCGGAGTCGCTGAGGCGCTGGCGAGTCATCTGCATTGGATAGAGCGTAAGGATAGTTGCATACANTTTTTGATGGATCCTGAGTACGCCTCGCTTATGGGCGACCAGCAAGTGGCGCGGCTTGAAGCGGCCCTATCAACGTTAGAGGGCGAGCCCATAACCNTTCAGATTTCTGTCGAGCGACCTAAGGGCGCGAGCCCTGCGATGATTGCTGCTGATCGAAAGGCGCGAGCGCTGGCTCGTGCCAGGTCCGACATCGAGCTGGACCCCGGTGTTCAGGTGCTGATGACGAGTTTCGGTGCGAAGATCGTAGAAGACACGGTGAAACCCAAGACAGTTGAAGGAGACATGTAGGTGTTCAAGGGTATGGATGGCTTGATGCAGCAGGCCAAGGAGATGCAGGAGAAGTTTGAGCGAATGCAAAATGACATGCAGAACTCCGAGGTCACTGGTGATGCTGGGGCCGGTATGGTGAAAGTTACGATGACGGGCAGGCACGATGTGCGTCGGGTGGACATCGATCCGTCCGTGCTGTCAGAGGACAAAGCATTGCTTGAGGATCTGCTGGCGGCTGCCGTGAATGACGCGGTTCGACGAGTGGAGGCTCAGCAGAAAGAAAAAATGTCTGAATTGACCGGCGGGTTGCAGATGCCTCCCGGCTTCAAGTTTCCCTTCCAGGCCTGAATCCGTGTCCGAACGACTGCTCGACGAATTGGTTGACGCGCTTCGATGCCTTCCAGGCGTTGGCAGAAAGTCAGCGCAACGGATGGTTTGGCACCTGCTGGAGCGAGACCGGGAGGGCGGTCAGAATCTTGCCGGTGTGCTAAAGCGTGTCATGACCGAAGTAGGCCATTGCCAGCAATGCAGAAATTTCAGCATGCAGCCCATATGCTCCATGTGTTCGGACGAAACTCGAGACGCTTCCCTTATTTGCGTAGTCGAGACGCCTGCCGATGTACTGGCTGTTGAGCAGTCGGGCAGTTTTCAGGGCCGGTATTTTTTAACCATGTCCAACCTCTCTCCCATTGATGGGATTGGGCCTGACGAGATTGGTGCCGATGCGCTGGTCCGCTTGTGTCAGAGCGGCGTGACAGAAGTCATTTTGGCGCTCGACTCGACCGTCGAGGGGGAGGCCACCAGTCATTTTCTTACCGATAGCCTCAGTCAGACCGGTGTGTCGGTGTCGCGAATCGCGCATGGCGTCCCGATGGGTGGCACACTTGAATACATTGATGGCGGCACGCTTTTTCACGCGATTTCCGGACGAAAGCCNGTTTGAATTACNNNTGGGTCAGTNGTCAGGATGAACTAAGCNCNGCGATTNAGGCNTGCTCCNAAGGCGATTGGGTTGCNNTNGACACNGAATTNATGCGGACAGACACCTANTANCCCAAAGTNGGNCTNCTGCAATTGGGAACGCCCCAGGNNAATTTTCTGATTGACCCGCTAGCCATCNGTGATGTGAGCCCAATTGTCGCACTGCTTGAGGATTCCTCTGTTCTCAAAGTCNTGCACTCNGGTTCNGAAGATTTTGAAGTGTTCCANCGCTGGCTCTCNGTTNCGCCNGNTCCNGTGTTTGANACNCAAGTGGCCGCTGCCGCCCTNGGNTATGGCTATGCNATGGGCTATCAGAAACTGATAGAAACNATGATGAATGAGACGATTCCCAAGGGAGAGACGCGCTCAGATTGGCTGCAGCGGCCCCTAACCGCCTCCCAGTGTGCCTATGCAGCGCAGGACGTTCACTATTTGGCGATGGTTTTCCCGAGGATGCTATCGGAACTTGACCAATTGGAGCGAAGGAGCTGGGTCCTTCAGGACTCGGTACCACGAGCGACGCTGCCGACTATGGTTCCCGTAGAGAATGCCTATAAGCGCCAAAAAGGCTTGCATCTACTATCGCCTCGAGNGCTTTTGTTGGCGCAAAAATTATTCGAGTGGCGCGAGCAAGAAGCGCGTAGAAAAGACCGGCCAAGAAACCGAATTCTTCATGATGAGCAGATCATGAATTTAGTAAAGGCACCGGATCGATCGTGGCAAGATCTGAAGCAAGCGGGTTTTCATAACCGGACGCGCCAGCGCATCGGAGACGACGTTTTAGTATTGGTGGATCAAACGCTGGCTGTTGCAGAATCGGACCTTCCGGCGCCAATTGATGGGAAGCGCGTACCGGTAGACAAGCAGCAGTACAAGCAATTACAAGCCGCGTTAGGTGAGCTCGCCCAAACGCTGAAGGTTCCCGTGGAATACGCAGCGACTAGGCGGGATCTTGAGCACATTGTGCGAACCCGGTCCCGTAATGAGGTTTCCTTGCCCGCAACCTTCTCGGGTTGGCGTGAGGTGCACGTCGGGCCTGCGCTGCTCAATGCGTGCTAAGTGAGCGCTGAAAAACCAGCAGTGAAAATCAATAGATAGCAGTGGGTTAGCCCACAACCCGTTGTGATGGCCAGGGTCGGTCATTGGAGTCAAAATCNAGGGTAAAACCTACCCGGCGCAAGNTGAAGGTACGCTCCAGTTAATGCTANGTGCCAGTGAACGAAGGGTAGCAGAAAGAAGGCAGTCATGGTTTCGTGTGATGTGTACAAAAGTGATCGGCGCGATTTGATGTATCTTTATGTGCTGGAAGGTGAAGGGCTTGAGCGAGTGCCTGCCGCGTTAATGAAAACGTTTGGTAACCCGACCTTCGTTCTGAATGTTGAATTGACGCCAACCAAAGCACTCGCCAAGGAAGATCCAAAGGTGGTTATCGAGCATCTTGAAACGCAGGGCTATCATCTGCAAATGCCACCCATCGAGGCGTTATGACGTTCTGGAAGACGAAGACGCTGGCCGAGATGAATGCCGAGGAATGGGAATCGTTATGCGACCGATGCGCCCGCTGTTGTCTCGTCAAATTGGAAGATGAAGATACCGGAGAGATTTGCTTTACCGATGTGGTGTGCGATCTGCTGGATTATCAGGCATGTACTTGTGGCGACTACAAGCATCGAAGCATCAGGGTGCCAACCTGCGTGTCACTCAACGCCAACAATCTCGATGACATTGGATTCATGCCAGACNCCTGTGCCTACCGATTGCTGCACGAGGGCAAGCCATTGCCGGATTGGCATCCGCTGGTAACAGGCAATAGAGACAGCGTCCATGACGCTGGGATCTCCGTGCGCGGGCGTGTCGTTGCTGAAGCGTCTGTTCATGAAGATGATTTGGAGTGGCGCTTGATCGACTGGGTTAGGGTTTAATGGCGAGAAGTGAGACCCAACTGTTCGAGGGTTTTGCGGTGCGCCAAAACGACTATCGGCCCGGTAACGGGTAGGGAAAACGAAACGATCATTAGAAGTATGCTAAAGACGCTGAGTTGAGCGTTGCCAAGGCATACTAGTGACTACGTTACTAACAAAACCGGGCGCAGACGAAAGAGGGATCACCCTGAGCACCCGAGTACGGGCTTTAAGCAGAACCATCAATTAGAGCTGTCTGAAGGGGCTGCCATAGCCCAGAATGAAGGAAGCGTACATGGAATCTTGGCAATATCCGCTGGCTTGGGCCACCTACCTGGTTGCGGGTGCAGGATTAGGAGGGCTGCTCTGGCTGGCATTCGCTCGTTTGTCTTGGGTGACTCGCTACTGGCTGCTGGGGAGCTATGCAGTCATCGCATTCACGCCATGGACTCTGGCAGGTTATCCAGGCCATATGGCGCCGGCAGTGCTAGTACTCGCGATGGACCTATTGCTAAAAGGCGGTGGTAACACGCTTGAAGGGGGGTTAGTGCTCGCAATTACCTATGGGGTGCTGCTGCTGATTCTGATGACCATGGCACTGCGTCGATCAAAGCGCGAGCGTCAATTAAACGCGTTAGATGATAGTGAATAGTCGTCACAAGACAGCCCTCGGCGACCCAGCGGGGAACGCCAAGGGGCTTGCTTGCCATGCAGATCTAGTGCACTTAAAGTAGGGGCCTCATGGCGATTCACCATCGCTGGCTCATCAATTCGTTCGATTCAGGAAGCCGTTTGTAATATGAAATTTTCGAGTACTAATACCTATATTGCCACCGATGAACTACAAATGGCCGTGAACGCCGCAGTCACGCTTGAGCGACCGCTGCTCATCAAGGGTGAGCCAGGCACCGGTAAGACTATGCTTGCCGAGGAAGTAGCCAAGTCTTTGGACATGCCGATCATCTCCTGGAATATCAAGTCAACCACGAAAGCNCAACAGGGCCTNTANGAATATGACGCNGTATCGCGCNTGCGNGATTCTCAGCTCGGTGACNATCGNGTTCACGANATNCGNAACTACATTGAGAAAGGCAAGCTGTGGGAAGCGTTTGAAGCCGACCAAAAAGTGGTCTTACTGATTGATGAGATCGACAAAGCCGATATCGAATTCCCAAATGACCTACTTCAAGAACTCGACAAGATGGAATTCTTTGTCTACGAGACTGGCGAGATGGTCAAAGCGAATATTCGCCCGATTGTGATCATTACCTCAAANAACGAGAAAGAGTTGCCCGATGCTTTTTTGCGTCGCTGCTTCTTCCACTACATTAACTTCCCCGACCGTGAAACTATGCAAGAAATCGTTGATGTGCACTACCCAGCGATCAAGCAAGACCTCGTCAAAGAGGCGCTCGAGATTTTCTTTGATGTTCGCAAAGTGCCTGGCCTCAAGAAGAAGCCGTCAACGTCTGAGTTAATCGATTGGCTAAAACTTCTCATGGCAGACGATATCCCCGAGGAAATCTTGACGAATCGTGACACGACCAAAGCCATTCCACCGCTCTATGGAGCTCTGGTTAAAAATGAACAAGACGTACAGTTGCTTGAGCGATTAGCCTTTATGAATCGTAGACAATCAGGAAACTCTGGTGGTCAGTCTTAAGCGTCCACACTAAGTAGCCCTGTTCACCGTGTTACTCGAGAAACAAGGAAGTCAGCATGCTGATTAATTTCTTTTTTGAACTGAAAAAAGCACGCATCCCGGTGTCGATCACCGAACTGCTACAGTTGCTCGAAGTTTTAAAAGAAGGTTTGGTGTACGCGGACATTGATGAGTTCTATTATTTGAGCAGGATGGCGCTCGTAAAAGATGAGCGGCACTTTGATAAGTTTGATCGTGCCTTTAGCACCTACTTCAAAGGGTTAGATGATTTGTCTGGCCTTCTAGCGGCTATGATTCCCGATGAGTATTTGCGCCGTGAATTCGAGAAATCACTCTCGGAGGAAGAACTCGAGAAAATTAAGGATTTGGGCGGCCTTGAGAAGTTGATTGAGGCGTTTAAGCGCGAGGTTGAAAAAGAGGCTCGCGGCGAGGGCGACAAGAAAGACAAAGAGGGCAAGGGCCGAAACGGCAAAGGGGAAGAAGGAGACGATCGCAAAGGCAAAAAGCGTCGCGGCAAGCGCCAGTGGGATAAGCGCGATTACAAGGCCTATGACGATAACGTTGAGCTTGGCACGCGCGGTCTCAAAATTTCCCTTCGACGGTTAAGAAAGCTCGCGCGTACCGGTGCTGACGATGAATTCGATATCGACAATACAATCCGAAAAACTGCTAAAAATGGCGGCCTTCTGGATATCATTATGCGACCTGAGCGGCGCAACACGGTTAAGGTGCTTCTCTTTTTGGATAACGGGGGATCAATGGATGCCCANGTTCGAGTCTGTGAGGAATTGTTCTCAGCGGCGCGATCCGAGTTCAAGCACCTTGAGACCTACTACTTCCACAACTTCATCTATGACGGTGTTTGGAAAGAACACAAGCGCCGGATGAATGAGCGAATAGATACGTTTGATATCCTTAATCGCTACCAGCACGATTACAAAGTTATTTTCGTGGGTGACGCTACGATGGCGCCATACGAGATCACGCATTCAGGGGGCAGTGTGGAGCACTGGAATGAGGAAGCGGGCGCTATCTGGTTGCAGCGTGTCCTCGATACCTTTGACAAGGTAATTTGGATTAACCCAACCCCTCAAGATACCTGGGAGTACTCAACATCGGTCGGTCTCACGAAGAAACTCGTTGATGATCAGATGTTCCCACTCACGATCCGCGGTATCGAAGAGGGAATGAACTACTTATCCAAGTAGAAAAGCGCGCCCGCTTCTAAGGCTAGTTGCCACGAGGCGTTCGGCGCGAAGCAGAGCTGAGGTAAAGCCGAATGGCTTCTCAATCGCAGCACCGCCTCAGAAAGTCCGATCTTGAGGCGGCCATGATCCGCCATCGATTCAAGCTAACCAAGCTTGCCTCTGGCCGTGGGCGAGGTGGCTCGGCCGAGCGATTACTCGCAGAATCTCAAGCTATGGTCATGATAAGGCAGGCCTCGGTGCCGCGCGTCTCTTTCCCTGACGCCTTGCCGGTGAGTCAGCGCCTAGAAACGATCACCCAGACGATCAGAGCGAACCAAGTGGTCATCATTGCGGGTGAGACTGGCTCTGGAAAAACTACGCAGTTGCCGAAAATGTGCCTCAACATTGGCCGCGGGATTTACGGCACGATTGGACACACNCAGCCGCGGCGAGTGGCGGCGAGAACAGTGGCGGGGCGACTTGCGGAAGAGTTAGGTGTACCCCTTGGGGAAACAGTCGGTTTTGAAGTTCGCTTCGGTGATCAAACCCGCGACACGACGCTCATCAAGGTGATGACCGACGGCATCTTGCTTGCCGAGACCCAGAGTGATCGGTTTCTCGAGCAATACGACACGCTCATCATCGATGAAGCCCATGAGCGAAGTCTGAACATCGACTTTTTGCTGGGTTATATCAAGCGGATATTGCCAAAGCGGCCTGACCTGAAGGTCATCATCACGTCTGCCACCATCGATGTTGAGCGTTTTTCCAAGCATTTTGGAGACGCCCCAGTCATTGAAGTGTCTGGGAGGACCTACCCCGTTGAAATGCGGTACCGGCCCCTCGCTGAAACATCAAAGCGCGGCGACATGGATGCGCTCCATGCAGGCATCATGGATTGCTTGGATGAAGCACTAAAGCTCGAGAAGGGTCAGCGCGGACCAGGCGCGGCACTGATCTTTCTCCCTGGCGAGCGAGAAATTAGAGAGGTGGCGCAGACGCTCCGCAGGAAGTGGCGCGGTGAAGCCGAAATATTGCCGCTCTATGCACGGTTGACTAATNCTGAGCAAAACAAAGTGTTCGGTCGGCTTCAGCAATTCCGGGTTATTTTGGCGACCAACGTGGCCGAAACCTCCTTAACGGTTCCGGGTGTTCGCTACGTGATTGATCCGGGGACTGCGCGAATTTCTCGCTACAGCGTTGCATCGAAAGTACAGCGGCTGCCCATCGAGGCGATATCGCAGGCCAGCGCCAATCAGCGGGCAGGCCGAAGTGGCCGGGTGGCGGATGGCGTGTGTTTTCGTCTTTATGATGAGCAGGATTTTCATTCGAGGGCGTCGTTTACGACGCCCGAGATCCTTCGAACCCACCTTGCAGCAGTCCTACTACGGATGCTGTCTTTGAAACTTGGCGATCCCGCGAAGTTCCCTTTTATCGAACGCCCTGAGCAGCGGCAGATTGCGGACGGTTTTCAGCTCTTAAGAGAGCTTGGAGCCATCGATGATCAGCGTCAGCTTACGAAAGTGGGGCGGCAGGTGGCGAGGCTGCCTGTCGACCCGAGACTTGCGCGAATCATGATTGAAGCTGCGAGATTCGGGGCGCTTAAAGAAATTGTAGTGATTGTGAGCGGACTCTCTATTCAAGACCCGAGGGAAAGGCCGCAGCAATTAGAGCAACAAGCTGACGAGCAGCACCAAGAGTGGAATCANGAGCGATCTGACTTTAGCGATTACCTATCTCTTTGGCAGGCGTTTGAGGCGGTTAGGCAGGAGCAGACCCAGTCGCAAGTCCGGAAGTTCTGCAAAGCGCGGTTTTTGTCTTATTTAAGGATGCGCGAGTGGCGGGACCTTCACACCCAGCTGGTCCACGCGTGCCGAGAGTTGGGGCTTAAGATGAATCGCAACGCGGCGGACGAGCGCGACATTCACAGNGCACTGCTCGCNGGCTACGTCACGCAAGTGGCCGAGCGATCAAGTGAGGGGGACTATCTCGGCGCCCGCAATCGACGGTATACGATATTTCCAGGATCCTCGCTCGCCAAACGTAAGCCTCGGTGGATCATGGCGGGCTCGCTGGTTGAGACTTCGCGACTATTTGCGCGGACCGTCGCACAAGTTGAACCGGAATGGATTGAAGAGGCGGCCGCGCATCTTATCAAGCGTCGTTACTTCGACCCCTTTTTCGACCCCAAGCGCGGGCAAGTACTGTGCTATGAGGAAGTTACGCTTTATGGCGTAGTGATCGTGAAGCGGAGGCTTCGTGACTATTCGGAGATCAATCCTGTCGAGGCAAGAGAGCATTTCATTCACGGTGGCCTAGTGGAGCNGTCGATTGAGGGTCATTACCCCTTTTTAGAACATAACCAGCTCGAATTGGACGCGGTTGAGGCGCTGGAAGCCAAGGCAAGAAAACGGGATTTGCTGGTTGAGAGTCGTTGGATATTCGACTTCTATCACGAGCGCTTGCCGACACAGATTTTGAGCGAGACTGATCTCAAAACTCACTTGAAACGAGATAAAAGATTAGATGCGGCACTACGCTTTGATCGCAAAGACATCATGCGCAGAGCGGCAAGCGTCTCGGCAGAGGCATTTCCCGACAGTGTTCAGGTTGGNGAGAATNCNCTACCGCTCAATTATGAATTTGACCCAACCGCTGANTCTGATGGTGTCTCNGTCGATATTCCGCTCGCNCTNCTTAATCAGGTTTCCAAGGAACAGTTGGATTGGNTGGTGCCTGGTCTNATTGGTGAAAANTGCCTNGCGCTGATTCGCTCATTACCGAAGTCGTTNAGACGCAACTTNGTNCCTGCNCCGCANGTGGTTGANGAGATATTGCCGGCGTTGGATCAGTCCCAAGGAACCTTGAAAGAGGCATTAGCTAGGCAATTGTTCCGTCGCTCTGCGGTGAAAATCGAAGTCAGTGACTTTCAGGTCGATCATCTCGATAAGCATCTGTCGATGCTGGTGCGGCTCGTTGATGATGAGGGCAAGATCGTCGCTTCTGGGCGGGATCTTGATGCGCTCTTTGAACAGCATCGCCAGTCGCAAACGGGGCAACGGTACCAACATGACCTGGAGCGTTCGGGTTGTACTGATTGGGAATTTGACGAGATACCCGAATCGGTTAGCTTCGAGAAAAACGGGATCAAGCTAAAAGGATTCCCTGGCCTCGCAGATGAGTCGGTGACGGTTGGAATTAAAGTGTTTGAGAACGCGCATGAGGCAGCCCTGTCTCATCGTCAGGGCGTCATTCGCTTGTTAAGGCTGCGTCTCAAGGATCAAGACAAGTATCTGGCAAAAAAACTCACCGATTTATCAATGCTTGGCGTGTACTACAGCTCGCGAGGAGAGGGCGCGTCACTTGCGGATGCGGTTGTCCAAGCGACCTTTCGTTTGACGCTTGTTGATGGGCAGGCTGAGGTACGCGATGCCGCCGCATTCTCTGCGCGCGTTGATCAGCGAGGCCAACTCTTCGAAGCCGGGCAGAAAATGGTCGCTACGCTGCTCTCGGCGCTCAAGCGGGCGAACGCGGTTGAAGAGAGAATGGCCAGCATGGCGGCGCCAGCCTTTGAGGAGGCTTTGCAAGACATCCGTGCACAGTTAGCATGGCTTTTCAGGGCAGGGTTTGTGGTGAACACGCCGCCCAAGTGGCTGATGGAGTATGACCGCTATCTAGAGGGTATTGGGGTTCGGCTTGATAAATTGCAGGGTCGGCTCGACAAGGATCGCGCAGCGCAGCTCGAGGTGAAGCGGTTCGAGGCCAAGCTGGGTGAGGCAGGCCTTACTAGCGATGCCGTGAGTGAGTTTGATGGACTGATACAAGAGTATCGAATATCGCTTTTCGCACAGAATTTACGGACTAAAGTCCCAGTCTCAACCAGGCGACTGGAGCAGGCTTTGGCCCAAGCCATGAGCACCTAGATGCATCGAGCGTGCTGCAGCTGGCGCTCTGTTAGATGCTCTTTCAAACAAGAAAATAAGTCAGAGATAAGCGAGCAGACGCCCATGCGATAGGCTTCTTCGTTGCATCGCTTTGTAACCTAAAGTTCGCTCTGCTACCTAAGGTAAGGCTTCTTCTCGAGATTGGCGGGGTGACTGCCAGCAGCGTGATAAGCGCTGGCGTTGATCGTCTAGTTGGCTCTCGCTTTCGCTCGAGCGTGCAGTACATCAGAGTGGTCGACATTCATTAAGCCCGCGATACGGCGGATGATGTGATCCTCGTTGGCATCGATGCTCTCATCAGCTAAGGCCACATTCCACAGATCAACCATCAGTTGCTTTTTCTCGCTATAGCTGTATCTCGCGTTGATCACTTCAGTAAAGGCATAGAGGTCGTGGGCTTCTTCGCTGGTATCTTTCGCCAGTTCGACCAGGTCGTTAACCGCAGCATCCTCGATCTCCAGTCGCTTACCCAGCTGCTGCAGCATCGCTTCCGCTTCGCTCGCCTCGAATGCTTGATCCGCTCGAGCCACTTCCATCATGAGCGCTGCCGTGGCGAGCGCAAGATCCCCCTCGTGGCTCGCTTCAGGCTGATGGTCTGGGGTATTGGACGTAAACCAATCCACAACACGATTAAACATGGGGTTCCCTTCCTGATTATCCGGTTAATTGCTCGTTTGTTTGTACGAGTGCACAGGCCTGATCGAACACCTCAATGCCTGCAAGTTCCTCGTACATGTGTGTGCTGAGATAGCGCCGGTAGGCCCTCGCGCCCGGCTTTCCCTGGAATAAGGTCAGCAGGTGACGGGTCATGTGTTTGAGTCGGGTGCCTTTTTCGAGCTCCCCCTCAAGGTAGGCTCGATACTGTTCAATGATGCGGGCGCGATCAGAAATAGGGTCATCAAACAGCGCGTGATCGAGTGCATTCAGGGTCCAGGGGTTGTCATAGATGGCTCGGCCCAGCATAGCAGCAGGGAGCCGTGACAAGGCATCCCTAGTCTCCTCAACAGTTTTAAGTCCGCCATTTAATGTAAAACGGGCGTCCGGGAATCCAGCGGCGACGCGATACACAAAGTCGTATTTAAGCGGTGGGATTTCTCGATTTTCTTTGGGCGACAATCCTTTCAACACGGCTTTTCGGGCGTGAACAATGAAATCCCGGCAACCCGCGTCATAGAGCGTGCTAATAAAGGCGTGAAAGTCGTCATAACTGTCTTGGTCATCAATGCCGATGCGAGATTTGATGGTGACGGGTAATGACGTGGCCTCGTTCATCGCTTGGAAGCAGTCCGCGACAAGGTCAGGGGTTGCCATCAAGCAAGCACCGATGCCGCCCTCTTGAACGCGATCGCTCGGGCACCCCACGTTCATGTTCACTTCCTGGTAACCAAAAGCTTCCGCTAGTTTTGCGCAGCGGGCGAGCGCCATGGGCTCATTGCCGCCCAATTGAAGTGCGGCAGGCTCATCGGCCCGGTGCTCCAGGAAGCGGTCAGGCTCATTATTTAAAAGGGCGCCGGTGGTCACCATTTCGGTGTAAAGCAGGGCTCTGGGCGAAATTAATCTAAGCAGATAGCGAAAGTGTCGATCGGTACAGCCCATCATGGGCGCGACTGAGATCAGTGGCTCGGCCATACGCGCGTTAATCTTTAAAAGGGGGTAGTGTAACATTGCGCTTGGCATAAGACCGCCCGCGATCGCCTGACAAGACCCAGCAGTCGTACAAATGGGCGGCAATTAAAAGAGATTGAGAGCAGTTATGGTTCGGACACGCGTCGCACCCTCGCCCACGGGCGACCCCCACGTTGGGACCGCCTATATGGCGCTATTTAGCTATTGCTTTGCGAAACAGCATGGCGGCGAGTTTGTGCTTCGTATAGAGGATACCGACGCAGCGCGCAGCACGTTGGCATCAGAAAGAAAAATTCTGGATTCCTTAAGGTGGCTGGGCCTTGAATGGGATGAAGGCCCCGATGTTGGCGGACCCCGAGGCCCTTACCGGCAAAGCGAGCGGCTCGAGATATACAGAAGTCATGTTGACCAGCTGCTCTCCCAGGGAGATGCGTTTCACTGCTTTTGCTCAGCTGAAGATCTCGACGCCATGCGCAAGGACCAGATGGCCGCCGGCCAAACGGCCCGTTACGACGGCCGCTGCGCCTCTCTTACCGATGCGGAGGTGAGGGCAAAACTCGATTCTGGAATGCCCTCTGTCGTCAGAATGAAAGTGCCAGGCGAGGGCGCTTGCTTGTTTGAAGACCAACTGCGAGGGAATATCAGCATTGATTGGTCGCAAGTAGATATGCAGGTGCTGTTAAAGGGCGACGGATTTCCAACCTATCACTTGGCGGTGGTCGTGGATGATCACTTGATGGGCATTACGCATATCATCCGCGGAGAAGAATGGATCAATTCGGCGCCGAAGCATCAACTGCTGTACCAGTATTTCGGTTGGAAGATGCCCGAGCTGATTCATATGCCCCTACTCAGAAACCCAGATAAAAGTAAGCTTTCTAAGCGGAAGAATCCGACTAGCATTAGCTTTTACAAGGACATGGGGTATCTACCAGAAGCCATGCTGAATTATCTTGGTATGTTGGGCTGGAGCATGCCAAATGAAGAAGAAAAGTTTTCGCTCGACGAGATGGTGGCGGCTTTTGACATTCAGCGCATCAGTATGGGTGCGCCCGTGTTTGATGTAGAAAAACTGACCTGGTTGAACGGTCGATGGCTACGAGAGAGTTTGAGTGACGACGCGTTTATTGATCGGCTGATCGAATGGCGGTTTAACCGCGCACGCCTTGAGCAGACCATTCCTCTTGTGAAAGAGCGGGTTGATGTCTTCTCCCAACTAGCGCCAATGACGGCTTATCTTGTAGAGGGTATGCCATCAATTGCAGCCGATAGCTTTAGCGCAACTAAGCAGGATGAAGATACGCTCAAACGCAGCTTGCAATTCGCGCTCTGGACGCTTGAGGCTCACCAGGAATGGTCCTCCAAGGCGCTTCAGGGGGAGCTAAAGCAGCTTGCTGAGTCCATGGACATGAAAATACGTGACTTGCTTAGCCCGCTATTCATCGCAATTAGCGGGCGCTCGGTGTCACCACCGTTGTTTGATTCAATGGCGATTCTTGGCCCCGATATGACCCGTGCGCGCGTCCGGCATGCATTGAACACTCTCGGTGGGTTGTCAAAAAAGCAGGCGAAGCGGTTAGATAGCGAATACCGATCACTACAAAGGGGTAGTTAATGCTGCAACAAGCACAAGATTTTTTGGCGGATGTAGAAGTGTTGGCAGGTTTGTTGGATACACTGGCTCCAGATGATTGGAACCGAACCACAACCTTCAAGTCGTGGACGTTCAACCAAGTCGTGCAGCATCTGCATGGTACGGATCATGTGGCAGACCTTGCGCTCCGAGATGGTGATGCTTTCCGCGCAATGGCCTCGTCCGCCACCGAGACTCGGCAGGCGATGAATCCAGTCATCGAAGGCCGTGAATTACTAGATGCTTGGCTGGGTAAAGCAAGGGCACTGGGCGAGCAAATGGGAGCGCTGGACGGAAGTGCTCGCGTGCCGTGGTTTGGCCCAGATATGGGCGTCAAAATGTTTGCCACGGCCAGGCAAATGGAAACCTGGGCTCACGGGCAGGCGATATTCGATGTGATGGGTGTAGCAAGGGCCGAAACGGACCGACTGAAAAACATCGCTGTTATTGGTGTGAAAACATTCGGTTGGACGTTCGTCAATCGTAAGCAGGAACCACCGGGCCCTGCACCCTATGTTGAACTGACAGCACCCTCCGGCGAGGTCTGGACGTTTAACGATTTCTCGGAGGATGATTTTGTCGAAGGGTCCGCGGTCGATTTTTGTCATGTGGTTACTCAAGTCCGAAATATTGCGGACGTCGATTTGACCGTTTGGGGTGACGTGTCAGAAGCCTGGATGAGTATCGCTCAGTGTTTTGCTGGCCCTCCTGAAGATCCACCTGAGGCCGGCAGCCGCCTGGTCCGATAGTTAGTCTTGAGGACCCTACCCTTCATCTTGAAGGAAAGGACTTGACGCGGTAGGATTCGCGTCTCTTCGAAGGAAGTCCCTATGGCCTCCTGCATCGTGGGGCTATAGCTCAGCTGGGAGAGCGCGTGACTGGCAGTCACGAGGTCGGCGGTTCGATCCCGCCTAGCTCCACCAATCTTCTTATTTTAAATACGCTAACTACTTGTCCAGCTTCATAATTTTCGTGAACGAGCTGGAGCAGTAGATGAAGATAAAGAAATTTTTAAGAATCACTGTTGGGTTAATCCTTTCCATTAACTTATCGCTAATATCAGTTCCCGAATCTTCCGCCGCAAACTTTCGTTGGGTTGTCTACAACAACTCCCAGAATGTACTAAAACTCAGTAAATCAAGAGCGCAATTTCGGAATACTGCTCTGCCATATATGCATTATCGCCACGAACATTGCGTGTGGATAGATAGGTCCTCAAATGATCAGAAGAACCTTAACCCACAACAGCAAAGAGGCTGGGATTGCAATGATCCTCAAAGGGCGGCGGTAAATCCGAAGCGGCAATTTAGGGTCGCTATTCAATGTCCGAATGGTGACGAGAGATATGTCTACTTTCCACGAGACGGCGGATACTACCCAAGAGGCCACAGATCAAACACCAATGTGGAATATCAACTAATACTTGAGGCGTACGACTGCGCCTGATTGAGTCTGTCCGACGGCGCTGAGGGCTTAGTGAACTTTTAGCATCCAGTGAAAGAGATTCACAAGGGGATACCCATCGCCATAACCCTGCCCTACCGATTGCAAGGACCATCCACCTAGCTGATCAATCAGATCTACTGGCGCTTCAACGGCTCTTAGCCTGTCTCTAAAGCTATGTCTTAAGCCATGAATCACCGCATCTGGCCCAGCAATCGTCTTAATCCATTTGTTAATTGCAGCACTGGCTGAGTTGCTGTTGCAAACACTGTCACTGCAGTAACGTGGGAAGCAGTATTCAGAGTTAGCTGACTCATTGATCCTCTGAGCAGCCCACAGCGATGCTCCTACTAGTGGAATAACACGTTTACTAGAGTCCGTCTTTAATCGTCTTGTTGCATACGGAACCAAAGCAACATGCGGGACTTCGTGATCCAGCGCGAGATCCTGCTGACGTAGCCCTACCGCCTCAGACAGCCTCATACCCGTGTCGCTAATTAAAGCAACTAGCCAGCGGATATCATCATCCAGCCTCACACACTCCTCTTGCAGCTTTCGGATCCTTGCTAACGGTATGGGTTGTCTCTTCTTGACCGTCTCAGAGGGCAAATAGACGCCGCTGAAGGCATTCCTGCAGTTCAGACCAAACTCCCTGATATTGAAGTTCACGATCGCTTTAACGACGCTAAAGATCCGTTGCTGGGATGAACGTCCTAGCCCCTTCTCTACCAGCCAATCTCTAAACTTCCCCGCATCGTGGCCGTTGTAACAATACAAGGGGCGGTCACCTAGACACTCAATCAAATACGAGACATTGCGCTTAGCATGAGGAGCAAACAGCTTTGACTTATCAGGCCCTTTAATTTGCACATAGGCATCCAGCGCATCGCTCATCAAAGGGAGTTCAGAGGAGTAGGCAGATCTTGCGTGGACCAGTAGTTCAGCAGCCGGAACTTCCATACGCTTCAAGCGAACGCCTAACCAGTAGTCTTCAAGCTTGGCCAGCATGGCTTTGGCAACAAACTGGGCTGATTGAGCTGACCTAGTCCCAAGGCATTTAACGATTCGGGGTTTGCAATAAAGGTCTAAAAGATCTTTGGGGACAGCTTTAGAAAAGTAGTAAACACCATCCTTGCGATAGGTGTACTTGGGACACTTTTTTGTCAACTGCATTGTCTACTGCTCCAGCTCGTTCACGAAAATTGTGAAGCTGGACAAGTAGTTAACGTATTTAAAATAAGAATATTGGTGGA
>PBWF01000033.1 GCA_002728935.1 Gammaproteobacteria bacterium
CCAACCTCACCCTGGGATGGGCGAGACGGTTTTCGCATCAACGCTGGGAGTGACGTGTTGCATGACGTGGTCTGGGGCAGCAAGCGGCGCTCGGTACGGGGTGAAATGCGACCTGCTCGCCAAGGTGGTTTAGCCACCGTTGATGTTCTCGGCTTCTCCATGACAGTCGAGGCGTTGGGTGACGCTTTGGTATGTGACGGGGCAATGGGGCGCTGGCGAATCGAGGCATCTCAGCGCGACCATACGGTGTGGTTATTCGTGACGCCTACGTCACTGGTTGGCCAAACGCTGAGGCTCGAATACACAAGGCAGCACCCAGGTGCTGCACGAGGCCAGCAAACGCAGGCGCGCTCCGATCAAACTGCGCCGATGACTGGCCGGGTGGTGAAGGTTAACGTTTTGCCCGGGGAATCGGTCGAAACAGGCGATGTGTTGGTCGTGCTTGAGGCGATGAAAATGGAGCACTCAGTCCGTGCTGCATGGGCAGGACAAGTCAGTGAAGTGAATTGCAAGCAGGGAGATCTGGTTGAAGGCGGCACGCGGCTCGTTGAGGTCGAGCCGCATGCCGAAGACTAAGGTCCCTTAAAGCATTCCGCCCCGAGGTACAGCACCCGTCATATCGAGCAAGCGTTCGCTTTCCGCCATCAGTGATTCGAACGTGGCATCGACACCTAGGTCCACGGAATCGTTGACGTAGACTTGTGCTCGGTAGAACTTGCCGCCGCCTGCATTGATGACCGCGCCATTTGGGGCGTCTTCGCTTGTCATGTAGAGCACCGCCGGGCTGACAAGACTGGGCGCTGATTCGGCGGGTGGGTTGCTTGGGTCGATCTCACGCCCTGGGATCGTAGCAATCATTCGAGTCGCCGCGGCAGGGGCAAGCGTGTTCACTCGAACATTGTTTTTCGCGCCCTCCAGCGCCAGTACATTCATCATCCCCAGCATGCCCATTTTGGCGGCGCCATAGTTGGTTTGGCCGAAGTTGCCGTAGATGCCGGAGCTTGAGCTGGTGAGCACAATCCGGCCATAACCTTGCGCATTCATATGGGGCCAGGCCGCGTGTGTCACATAGGCAGAGCCGGAGAGGTGGACTTTGAGCACAATGTCCCAATCCTCCAGTGCCATTTTCTTAAATGATTTATCTCGCAGGATGCCCGCGTTGTTCACAAGAATATCGATTCGACCAAACGCATCTATGGCGGTTTGAACTATGCTCGCTGCACCCTCAGGGTCTGATACAGAGGCTTTGTTAGCGACTGCCTCGGCGCCAAGCGCTTTCAGTTCCTCGACAACCGCATCGGCCGCATCACCAGCGCCGCTACCATCAACGCCGCCGCCCAAGTCATTGATGACGACTTTGGCTCCGCGCTTGGCATACTCAATCGCATGCGCTCGTCCTAGGCCTCCCCCGGCCCCTGTAATTACTGCGACTTTGCCCGCAAATTCACTATTTTCGATAACTGGCATGAAATACTTCCCCTCTGTGGCGTCATGAATGGGCGAAGGCTACCAGAAATTGGCAATCCGTGTCCGTGCGGCCTCGGGTGGCTGGCTTACTCGAAGGAGGCGCTCGTGTTGCGTAGCGCGAGCAAGGGCTGAGCATGTCATCAGCTGGCGAAGCGGGTTGATAAGCAGTACAAAGGAAGAAAAAGAGGACAAGCCATGACGTTTGAGATTTCTCCAACTAATCGGGTGAGGCAATTGAGCGAGAAGGCGCGGTATGACGAAGAATCCGTCCATGCGATTTTAGATGCCGGGCTGGTTGCGCAGGTCGCATTTGTGCAAGAGGGTAAGCCCGTTGTCGTGCCGATGATCTATGGTCGAGATGGCAATCGACTCTACCTCCATGGGGCCCGTAAAGCCCGTGTGATCCGCATGCTGGAGGCGGGGCCCAGCGTCTGCCTCAATGTCACCTTGCTCGATGGCATTGTCTACGCGAGATCCCTCTTTAATTCGTCGATGAATTATCGGTCGGTGACGGTCCACGGTACCGCCAACCTTATTGAGGGTGATGAGCGAGTCCACGCCCTGTCAGTCATTAGTGAGCATTTGATGCCAGGGCGGAGCGAGGAAGTCCGTCCGTCTCACGAAAAAGAAATCTTGATGACGGGTGTAATCCAGGTGGAAATCGAAAGCGCATCGGCGAAAATTTCCATGGGCCCTCCTGACGATGAAGACGAGGATATGGACGCGCCCGTTTGGGCTGGGGTGATGCCACTTCGGTTAAAAGCCGGGACATTGATACGGGATCCAGAGGTGCCAGAGGACATGCTTCCAACACCCCACATGCAGTCTCAAACCGGGCGATCGTTTTGAGATCGCGAGGTCTCTTTCAGCGCCTGCGCATAGCGCCTGCCTTTGGACACTCCTGTTTCATAGCTGTTCCCGTTCGGCAGGCCCTCAAGTAACATCAAGAGTCGTTTAAATAAAGAGATAAGAGGGTGGGGATATGGGCCTAGGAGACACCATTCGAACGCTGGCGCAAATGCCAACGCTACTGAAGTTGAAAAAAGGGATGGTCCCGAGAGCGCCTGATGTTACTGATAGTTTTTCGGCTAGAGTTGAGGCGAACGCCGTGCGTTTCGGGCAGCGTCCGGCGATTGTCTTTGAGAGTCGAACGCTCACTTGGTCTGAGCTCAACGAAGAGGCCAACCGCTACGCTCAGTATTTCAAAGGACAAGGGCTTGAACGTGGCGACACTGTCAGCCTGATTATGGAAAATCGCGTCGAATTCTTGGCGCTACTCATCGGCCTCAATAAGCTCGGTGTCACCATCGGGCTAATCAACACCAATTTAAACGGTCGACCGCTTGCCCACTGTGTCAATGTCACTAACTCTAAAAAGTGCATCTTCGGTGCTGAAGTGGCAGCGCGCATGGAGGAGGTCAAAGCGGAGCTCTCGTTGTCAGAGGGTGAGGACTACTACGTCGTTGCCGATGGTGATAACGCGCCGTCACTTAATTGGGCCATCGACCTTGGTAGCGCGAGCGACGATGCGTCTCGCGATAATCCTCCCGACACGGTGGAAACCACCATCGGAGAGACAGCGTTCTACATTTTTACTTCTGGAACGACAGGCTTGCCTAAGGCCGCTGTGCTTTCAAACCGTCGTTACCTGATTAGTGCCGACATGGCGGCCATTGCTGGTTTTAAGGCAACTGAACAAGACCGGCTTTACATATGCTTGCCGCTCTACCACGGCACAGGCTTGATGGTCGGCGTCGGTGCAGTGATTGCTTCAGGCGCGAGTATGTTTGTGCGGCGAAAGTTCTCTGCGTCGAATTTCTTGTCTGAAGTCCGTGAACAAGGGTGCACGCTGCTCATCTACATTGGAGAGCTTTGCCGGTATTTGGTTAATACACCAGAAGCGCCAGATGATGCCAATAACCCGATTCGGTCCATGATGGGCAACGGCATGCGTCCCGATGTGTGGATGAACTTTAAACAGCGATTTGGCCTCTCTCGTATTGTTGAATTCTATGGTGCGTCCGAAGGCAATGTGGCCTTCGCCAATCTTATGAATAAAGACTGCACAGTCGGAATGACGTCAGCCGAAGTCGCGCTGGTTAAATACGATGTACTGAATGATGAAATCGTTCGCGATTCGAGCGGGCGTTGTATTTCGGTCAATGAAGGTGAACCCGGGTTGCTGCTAGGAAAAATCACCGAGGAGGCCGTGTTCGAGGGATACACCGACGTCGAAGCCACCGAAAAGAAGATTATTCGTGACGCGCTTGAGTCGGGCGACAAATGGTTTAACACTGGCGATTTGATGCAGACCGTTGATGTTGGGTTCACGATGGGATACCCCCACTATCAGTTCGTGGACCGGGTCGGCGATACCTTCCGATGGAAATCAGAAAACGTCTCCACGAACGAAGTCGGCGAGATTCTGAATAGTTTTGATCAGATCGAATTTTGTAACGTGTACGGCGTTGAGGTGCCTGGCGCTGACGGTCGAGCGGGTATGGTTGCCGTCACCTTGAAGGAAGGCGTGTCATCGTTTGACCTCGATGCGTTTGCCAGCTTTGCCGATGCTGAGCTACCCACCTATGCGGTGCCGCTCTTTGTGCGGATTCAGCAAGATATCGATGTGACCGGGACCTTCAAAATGGTTAAGGGAGATTTGCGGAAAGAGGGATACGACATTCGTCAATGCGCTGATCCAGTTTATGTTCGCTTGCCTGGGAGCAAAGAGTTTGTGTCGATGGACGAGTCAACACTCGAGCGCATTCAGTCGGCGCAGGCTGGGTTTTAATGGGGGGCGTCTATCGATTCTGTTGGCGAGTTTTTGACGATTCTCGCGATGGGGAAGGCGTGTCCTCGCCGAAAAAGCCAATGTAGGTTCCTGCTAACAGAAAGTGGGGCATCGCCAAGAAAAATGAGAGGAAGGGGGAGCCGACCATGCTAGCTTATGAATCTGCGTTATCGCTCGCTGGAAAAATCAAACGAAAAGAAATTAGCTCACGAGAGTTAACCGAACTCTACATCCAGCGCATCGAACATTACGACAACGAGATCAATGCAGTAGTCGTTCGAACCTTCGATGCTGCGCTTGCAGCCGCAGACCATGCCGATCAAGCGCTAGCAAAGGGTGAGGATTTGGGGCCGCTACACGGTTTGCCGATGACCATCAAAGAGTCTTATGTGCTGGCTGACACGCCGGCAACCTGGGGACAATTGAGCTTTAAGGACAACATATCAGCAACAGACGGGCTTGCGGTCAGTCGGTTCAAGGGGGCGGGCGCGCACTTTTTGGGCAAGACCAATGTGCCCGTCGATTTGGCGGATTTTCAAAGCTATAACCCGGTCTATGGAGTAACGGGTAATCCGTGGGATACGGACAGAACACCCGGCGGGTCATCAGGAGGCAGCGCGGCAGCGTTGGCTGCAGGCTTAACGGGCCTTGAGGCCGGGTCAGATATTGGCGGGTCCATCCGCAACCCTGCACACTTTTGTGGTGTTTATGGACACAAACCAACCTACGGGATCGTGCCCATGCAAGGACATGAATTAGTCTCAGGCCTGCCTGAGGCAGATCTAGCGGTTTGCGGTCCACTCGCAAGAAGTGCCGAGGACTTAGCCATTGCGCTCTCGATTATGGCGGGTCCTGCAGAGCGAGAAGCTACGGGTTGGTCACTTTCGCTGCCCGAAGCAGATATCAAGGAGCTCAGTCAATATAGGGTCGCCATCTGGGCAACAGATGTGCTCGCGCCGGTTACCCGTGAAGTGGAAGACCGTGCGCTGAAGGTTGGACAAACGCTGGAGCGACTGGGCGCGCAGGTGGGATTTGATGCACGACCGGATTTTGACCTCACCCATGCGATGAATAACTATTCAACCTTGCTGAATTCAGTTATGACTGCGGCTTGGGATGATGCTGCGGTTAGCAGGGCGATAGAACGTGCGGCGTCTTTTGATTCTAGTGATCAGTCAACGGACGCAGTTAATGCGAGAGCAGCGGTGCTCTCCCATCGCGAATGGATCAGAGCGAACAGGCGTCGTGAGAAGTTGCGGCATGCTTGGAGCACCTTCTTCGAGGACTGGGATATTTTGATTTGCCCACAGATGGCGACCCCGGCATTCCCTCATGATCATCGAGCGTTCTATAAGCGCACACTGCTGGTTGATAACGTAGAGCAACCCTATTTTCAACAATTGATGTGGGCGGGAATGATTGTGAACGCCTACTTGCCGAGCACAGTGTTCCCGACGAGCCTATCAGCCGAGGGTTTGCCGATAGGGCTTCAGGCGGTCAGCGCGCCCTTCAGGGATTATCGGTGCATTGAGTTTGCCCGGCTGATTACCGAGGAGATGGGCGGTTTCGTTGCCCCGAGCCAATACCCGTAATTCGGAATCGATACACTGAATGCTACCCGCCTTCGATGAGCGATTTCAGGTGCTGGAGATGCTTGGCATTCCAGCCCTGCTCGTACGCGAGGCATTCCTTGATCGAAGTGTCTCCGAGCACCTCGAAGTCATGGTGGTGGAGTTCAACGAGTGTGGCCGTGTCCGAACCANGTTNGNATNNGGTCNTCTGATTCAAACGCNTNCCANANAANGNCNGCTTGCGCTTCGATGAGCNCGGCGCGTCGNACATANAGTGCGCCAGGGTCGAAAGGGGNTCNCACAGGAAAGTNNCNCACTTNNGATNNCGNTNAGGGNTGAGCNTATCACGCGAGCNACNGGTGAGGTGCGACGCTGCAANGATGTTGNTACACTCGCGGCCGTTTTAGCGGCAGAGCAGGTATGAACGACACATTGGAATTTGACACAGGACTCATCACGATCCGCGCCAAGCGCTGGGGTCAGGAGGGGGGTATCCCTACGCTGTGTCTTCATGGGTTTTTGGATAATGCTGCTAGTTTTGATCGCCTTGCGCCAAAGCTTCATGGACTCGACATCGTTGCTATGGACTTCGCCGGCCATGGCTGGTCTGACCACCGACCCCTTGGCATGCCCTATTCCGGTCTCAGTGACTTGCACGATATCTTAAGTGTCGCCGATCAAATGGAATGGAAGACTTTCTCCATCATTGGCCATTCCATGGGTGCTGAACTTGGCGCTCAGTTGGCAGGACTTTTCGCCGAGCGGGTGACAGCGCTTGTGTGCCTTGATGGCTTCTGTGGCACCGACGGCGCGCCTCAAACATTGGTTCATTTATCCAGCATGGTGGGGTCGGCTAACCCCCGCCTTTCAACGCTCAAAGTATTCGAAACGCTTGAAGCAATGGAGCACCGGCTATCAGAGGCAACGGGGCAAAGCCTTGAATCCGCGCGGCTCATTGTTGAACGCGGCCATCAGGTGGTAAGCGGTGGGTTTAGTTGGCGAGCGGACTCCCGCATTCGCAGCGGCGGGCCGATGGAGCTTACGAACGCTCAATTGCGAGCACTAGTTTCTGCTACTAGTGCTCGAACGGCGCTGATACTCGCGGACACCACCAGTGAGTGGTTGAAGCGCTCCTTGCGCGTACTACTGAATCCTGTGCCATCAGAGTTTCAGATTGCACATATCCCTTCCCACCATCACTTTCATATGCACGAGGAACATGGGCTGCTGGCCCAGATGATTTCCGCCTTNCTGACGGGGGAGCCGCTCCCGGGGGCGCTGAGTGATTCTGCAATCAACGCGCTACGCGAGGCCGTTCAGGAAGTGCCGTCGGCTGAGTTGGTGGGTGAGGGTTTTGCCGCTGGCTAATCATTNGGTAGCGCCCAGCGAATTTGCCCCAGAATAGATGATCAGCATCAATTGATGGCATCGACTAGCAGCGATTGCGAGACGTGTATGAGTGATCCTTGTTTGCTTGAAAACCTAGTCCGCGATATTCGGCGGATCGTAAGCCTAGGTGCGCGGGGCGTGTGAGAAATTGCATCATTAGTCCGCTTTACTTGCAGGTAACGACGGGCAAGCAACGCTTGTTTTGCAGAGGTATGATGGACTGAATAACAGGNGGTTGAACGATGGATCTAAACGCATTTAGAGCAGAAACTCGAGAGTGGATTGAGGCGAACTGCCCAGAGGGCGCCAAAGGACCCGGGCCGGTGCCGCTTGGCAGTACCAAAGTGGACATGGCCCCAGACGCTCGGCTCTGGCTCGATCGCATGGTCGAAAAAGGGTGGACTGTACCCACCTGGCCAAAGGCCTANGGCGGCGCCGAACTCGAGAGGCCTCAGTACGAAATCTTGATTGACGAGCTGAAGCGTGCAGGCGCGCGCACGCCGCTCACCGGTCGCGGCGTGAACTACATCGGTCCAACNATTTTAGAATTTGGTACCGACGAGCAGAAAGCAAAGTGGCTACCGATTTGTTCCAGAGGCGAGGGTGCCTGGGCGATGGGCTACTCAGAACCTGGCGCTGGTTCCGATCTTGCAAACTTATCGATGCGCGCCGAGCTCGATGGCGACCAATNCATCTTGAACGGATCGAAAATTTGGACGAGTGACGCAACCATTTGTGACTACATCTTTGTGCTGGTTCGCACGTCGCCGGACAAACCCAAGCACGAGGGCATCAGTTTGATTCTGGTTGATATGAANCAGCCAGGCGTGAAGGTGTCGCCCATNAANCTCATCTCCGGNGCCTCNCCTTTTTGCGAGACCCACTTTGACAATGCCATTGCCCCGGCAACCGATCTAATCGGCGGGGTGGATCGTGGCTGGACGGTAGGGAAGCGGCTACTGCAATTTGAACGATCGACCCACGCCGGAATCAACATATCGGGCTCTCAGGGCGGGCGTTCTGAAAAAAGCGAGATGCCAAGCCTTGTCTCGAAATATGTGGGTCGCCAGGATGGGCAATTGGCTGATGCGGACCTGAGGCGGCAGCTCACCCAATTCGAAATGAATGCCCACGCGCAGCGCATTACGCAGCGTCGAGCGATTGAAGAGTTGCAATCCCGAGCACCTGGTTTCACTTCGTCCGCTGTAAAGCTGACGAATGCGCTGAATATTCAAGAAGGGGATGAGCTATTGGTTGCAGCCATGGGGCCACAAGGGTTCCGTTGGGATCCAGAGACCGCAGATGCAGAGGAACTTGCGTCACTGCAGAAGTGGCTGTACCAAAAATCCTTGACCATTGCCGGCGGAACAAAAGAAGTGCAGCTCAACATCATTGCCAAGCGGGTGCTTGGTTTGCCGGACTAGGCGCTCAATCACAGAGCGTTAAAGGAAGTGGCGGGTTGGCTTGGTGCGCCACCGAAAAAACCCCTAGCGTGCCTGTGTATTCAAACGAGGCGACCAGCAAACCCTGATCAGGATTAGAGTTGTCGGGCAAAAAGACCATGGACTCAGGGCCGCGATGGCGACGGTCCCTGAAAAAGATGCCGCCGATGGATTTTCCTTGCTCTGGATGGGTGAGATCGTAAGCGAGAATACCGTCGCCGCGTTGCGGACTAACCATTAGGTTTTAAAGTGAGCCTCATTCTCGAGTAGCAGAAGCGAGATTCACGCTTGGTTGAAAGGTCCCCGGTGCTAAATCTGCGAACGTCACCTGCTGGACGCATTGTGCGCTCTGGGGTTTCAAGGTCTATCCGACAAGGCATCGAAGTTTCTTGTATCTCCGGACAGATGGAGATCTATTAGGCTCGCAGCGATTGTGCGGCATGCTAAGTATTGTTTGCTAAAAAAGGCGCTCGCCATCACCTATAGCGCCTGCCTCTTTAGGACTAGTGAACAATAGATTGTCGCTCTTATAACCCTCTGAATTTGCTCACCACCATGCGGCCTAATTGATTGACTTTATCAGGTTGGTGCTCGTAAGGCGGGAAAAGCGATGATGGGCGGGCATTGAAAGGATCACTAACCCGAGAGGCGTTCTTCTGCAGTCTTCGCCCATCGGTCGCAAACATTCCCGAGGTGGATATCAAAATGTCATTGATGACAGCGCCACTAGACCTGCCCTACCATGAAGCCATTGAGTAAGGGGCAACCTGAATGAGCGAGCCGGTCATTTGTATTACAGGGGGCGCAAGCGGCATGGGCCTTGCCACCGCCAGGAAGTTTGATGCTGAAGGGTGGAAGGCAATCCTGATTGATCTATCAGAGCATCAGCTCGAGAAAGCAAAGCAGGCGCTGAGCGCTCGAACGGTGACCATTTGTGCAGATGTGACCCAAGAGTCAGATATGCAAGCGGCTATGGAGACTGTCCGCGACGCAACCGAG
>PBWF01000034.1 GCA_002728935.1 Gammaproteobacteria bacterium
CCAGAGATGAAGTCCTCATAGTCGTCAGTGCTCGCAAAGCTGGTCTCGCCCCCTTCACCGTGACGGCAGATAATGATCCGCTCAACCGTGGGCATTTTGTCCACGAGTGGCTCAAGCAATGGCAACAGGTCCTCGTCAGCCACGATCACTTTATCCGCGGCATGATTGATGATGTATTCGAGGTCAGTTGGGCTTAGACGGATATTCAGCGTGTGTAGCACGGCTCCCATCGAGGGTACCGCTTGGTAAAGCTCAAGATGCCGGTAGTTGTTCCACATGAAGCTGGCAACACGGTCACCTGGCTTAACGCCCACTCCCGCGAGCGCATGCGCCAGTTGGTTTGCTCTGTCCCAAGTTGCTTTGAGGGTCTGTCTGTGGGTGCCATCGGCGAGCAAGGTGACGACTTCTTCGTTGGGATCAAGCGCGGCCCCTCTGCCTAGGATGCGCGACAGTAAAAGTGGTGTTCGTTGCATCGTCATACGTTCAGTCTCCCTACGATAGTCATTATCAGCGTCTAAACTCGCTTAGTCTTTGCCTTCGCGCCCTCGGTTGCTAAAGCGTGAAAACAGGGCTGCGAAGCATACCCAATTTAGCCAGCGAAATTAACTCCTAGCCCGTGGGTCACGGCTGCGCTTGAACTCGACGAGACGAGCTGACAAAGTCTGGGGTCTTTCAACGTGGGATCAAGCATTGGCAGCGCAAGAGGGACAATCCAAAGGTCTATCTAATTTTGAGACCGTCGCCTACGCCATCCCAGCGATAGGCGCGGGCTATATGAGTCTGCTGATTGGTCTCTTCATTATGAAGTTTTCGACCGACGTGCTGCTTATTGCACCTGCTGTGATGGGTACGATTTTCGGTGTATCGAGAGTCTGGGATGCGATCTCTGACCCGCTAATCGGGTATTGGAGCGACAGAACCCGATCGAGGCTGGGGCGTCGCCGGTTTTGGCTGCTGCTGTCATTGCTACCGTTGGCGCTGACTTTCGTCATGGTGTTTTCGCCCCCCATGACGCTCACTGGAAATTTGCTCATCGCCTGGATGGCGATTGGCGTAATCGGCTTTTACTCAGCAGTCACGTTACTCATCGTTCCACATTTATCGCTCGGTACAGAGATGACCTCCGATTATCACGAGCGATCTCGTTTGTATGGCTTTCGTCATGCGGCTTATACCGTCGGATCCATTATTGCGCTCGCAAGTATGCAGGTGCTAATCAACGCCGAACAGGAATCGCCCGAGGCTGTCCGAACCACTGCTTTTCACTTGTCCGTCGTTGCGGGCCTCGTGAGTGCCGTGCTTGTTGGCCTCGCTGTGGTGGTCCTCCGCGAGCGAGATGACTATCAGGACCGACCGCCAAGAGCACCCCTCGAGGCGTTTAAGGATGTCTGGGCGAATCCGCACGCGCGGTTGGTCGTGATTGTCACTTTCATTGAAAACATTGGGAGTGCGGTGATTGCGCTGCTTACGCTTTACGTGTGCCAGTACGTGGTGGGTAGACCCAGTTTGGCACCACTCATCATCCTCACGTACATGGTGCCTTCCTCGTTGTCTGTGCCGCTATGGATTCCGCTCTCTAGGAAGGTGGGGAAAATACGGCTTTGGATGTTCTCGATGATGCTGACGGGGTTGTCGTTTGGCGGTATGTTTGCCTTACCGTTTTTGCCCACGGTCGAGATCAAGACGCTGGTCATATTCGTGCTCGCCTTTTTCGCTGGACTGTCTGCAGGCTGCGGCGGCACGATTGCTCCCTCGGTTCAAGGCGATATCGTCGACTACGATGAAATGATGACGGGGGAGCGAAAAGAGGGGTCCTATTTCGCTGCTTTTAATTTTGTTCAAAAAAGTGCNACGGGGGTGATGATTCTCATNACAGGCTGGGTGCTTCAAGTNGCNGGCTTTGTGCCCAACGTTGAACAAACCCAGTTGGTTCAAATCAGTATGGTGACGCTCTACGGGCTATCACCGCTCATTTGCTACACCATTGGCACCATCTTGTTTTCTCGATTCTCGCTGGATGCAACAGAGCATCAACGCATTCGCTCGGTNATCAGCGAGCGGCAGGAGGCTTAACGTGGTTATCGCTCCACGGTGTGAGCGCTGCNAGTTGACGNGTGGTCGCCAATAGCTCGCCTGAAGNGGACCAGATGCGTCCGGTTTCCTCAACAAACCCGTCAGTGCTAAACGGCGCTTCAAANACCATCAGGCAAAAGTCAGTTGAATCGGAATCCGGTACTGCGCCATGGAAGTACACCGTGTGCTCGAGTGTCGGGCAATGAAAAGACAGGTCTAATTGCTTGGTGGTTAGGCTTGGATACCAAGCATCGGAGAGCGTGGTGATTCCAAGCTCGTCTAGCGNTCTTCTATCNTTGAATCGAATCCACCCACCTGACANTGCCCGGTCCGATTGATGAGGGTGGNCCGCTCCNAGCACGGTGCACTGCTCAAATTGCGCCCGAAAGGGGACGTACCATGGATGATCTGGCGACATCCATTGCTCGCTTGGCACTTGATCGGGAGGGGCAACTTTTGGCATCGATTGATCGCGAAAATCGACCGGTATTCTGGCCGTACCAAAATANGCGGACCCAAGCGCAATGGTGACGCCTTCTTGCTCGAGACGTGCCGTGAGTTGGGCAAGGCGCCTCGTCTTTTTCTCGCAGCGAACGGTAAGGGACGCTGCCCCGGGAACAGAGGGATTGAGGAATTGGATCGTCAGGCNNCGGGCATAGAGGGCTTGATCAGATTCCGTATGGTCCAGTTGGAGTGTTGTGCTCATGCCTTTATGGAGGATCGCCGCAATGTACCCGCCATTTGGCCCTACGATCACTCGCCAATCNGGCTTGATCTCGACAGTAAAGGCCCTAATCGCTTCGNTTGANGGTTGANTCGCCGCCTGGACGAGTTCCGTGTCTTGGTCCAGTTGATAGGGTCTGTNGTGAGTGCCAGTCACGGCTTGGCTTCCGCTGCNGAGTGCAAGCGTGCTTGAGCGCGCTTAAATTGGTAGAGCGACTCTGCAGTGAAAAGAGCCAGCGCGACCCAGACGCAGCTAAAACTCACGAGTTGAATCACGGAGAAAGGTTCGCCGAACACAAAGATCGCGAGCAGCAGCGACAGCGTAGGTGCGAGGTATTGGAACAGGCCGGCGATGACAAGCGGCAACCGTATGACGGCGGCTGCAAAGCACATGAGAGGTACTGAGGTTATCGCACCGCCTGCAATAAGCAGTACATCGAGGGACAAATCAGACTGACCGANGGATAAGGCATCCGTTTGACTTAGGTATAGGAGGTAACCGAGTGCGATGGGTAGCACGAGAAGCGTTTCTAGCGTTAAGCCAGCGACCGCNGGCAGGTTGACTTGTTTTCTAATCAGGCCATAGAACCCAAAACTAAAAGCAAGGGTAAGCGAGATGATGGGGAGTTCACCTAGATCAATGACTTGGATGCTCACCCCCGAAAACGCGATGATCAGCGCGAGCCACTGCACTGGACGGAGCGTTTCTTTGAGGAAGACAAGACCCAGGAAGACGCTCACAAGTGGGTTAATGAAGTAGCCAAGAGAAGTGGCAATGACTTGCCNTTGGGTGACTGCGGTTACAAAAACCAACCAATTAATCGACAGCAGAATAGCCGTTCCAAAGAGAATAACCAGTTGGCGCGTGCCAACGTTTAAGGATCCCATTTGTCGCGTAACCGCGAGAACGGCAAGCAGCAGGACGACCGACCAGACGACGCGGTGAGCNATGATCTCAAACGGGGGAACTTCGCCCACTGCGCGAAAATAAATTGGTGCCAAGCCCCAGATGGTATAGGCGGTGAGGGCGAAGTAGCCCCCAGCCAGTGCGCGCGGTTCGATACCGGTCAGCATGTTATTGCGTGCTCTGGCGAGATGCTCGAGCCAAGCGATGTCATGGAGGGAGATGCTCGTCTTATCACGGAACAATCAAGAGGTCGCCAGACGCTCGAACCGGTCTCGACAAGCGTCGTCTGATTAATTGTGCGGACTCATTCTCTTCAAGCATCCTCGCAGCCATGGCATTGAAAGGAGGGCGGCAGGGATCGGCAACAATGCTCGTTGCACGACCCAGCTTCTTAGCACGTTTGATCAGACGATAGACGTCCATCGCGAGTTCATCCCAGAAGCAGATGTCAGCACCTAAAATCAGATCGAACTCAGCGAGATCTTTCGCAGTGAGTTGGGCAAAGGTTTTCTTTTGGAACTGCATGGTGGCTTCGTTGATTTCTGCGTGCANGCGTAAGTACGGACCCACAGCAGCGTCTGCGTCGATGCCAGTGACGCGGGCCCCGAACTGTTTGGCACAAAAAATACCAAGCAGTCCCCAGCCGCAGCCAATCTCAAGGACCCTAACTCCGTTTTTTGGGGGGTGCCTNTTGAGATGTTGCATGATCAGAAAGCTGGAATTCCAAAATTTGTTGCCGTGAATAGCGGCATCATGGCCTTCTCGTTTTAGCTTTCGAATCTGAGGGTGGGATGAGTTAAGGATTTTTACGCCTAACGCTTGTCGGTAGGTTTGGGCTGCCATAAAAGCCACCATCAGGGAGGGTTAAAGGAATCGGACAGGAGAATAGCGGATGAGNAAAACGATGCAAGCCAATGCTNNCAAGTGTGAACATNATAACGCCCTCGTTTGGCGGCTAGTTCAGCTAGGGATTAAGGACGGGTTCAGTCATCTCGGTTAAGCTAGAACGGAATTTACAGATAATCCTAGAAGTTGAGTTTTTGCTGAGAGGGGAATTGACAAACCCATGGCTGCAGAGGGTGACCCGCATGACCAAACCCGCATTTGAGAGAAAAAGATGATGGTAAACGGAATTTACTCCTTGATACGCTGGCGTGCATCGTTGCTCATATTTGCGATCGCTTTCTCCTTCGTAGGGGTGTTTGCTAACGAGGGGGAAACTACCGCTATCTTGACCCTTTACCATGACGAGGCAAAGCTCGATGTGGCGGTGACGGGGGTGTTTGACCAGAGCGGGATGGCAGAAGCAACGGTGATTAAAACCATCCGTCCAGATTCGCTCAGCGTGATAGATCCCTCCGGCCAGGCGTTAGTGCACCGGATCAAACTCTCAGAGGATGCGGGTGACTCGGTGCTAGGAACGCTAAAAGGGCAGTCTGCCCGGCTCAATCAGCGGTCCAAGCTTTTTAGTGAAGTAGATGCGGAAGATAATGCAGGCACTATCGTCCAAGATCGACCTATTCTGTTTCAGCGTGGCAATGAGATTTTTCAAGTCGCTTTGGATGAGCTGGTGTTTGAAGAGGGTTCAAACGAGTCCGCGGCCAATCTTGAGATTAGCGGTGGTGTCCCTGATACGCCCTTTAACTTGGGACTCCAATATGAATTATCGGGACTCAGCTGGCGTGCGATATACAAGCTCTTTTTCGATCCCATCCATGGCAAAGCTGAACTTCAAACGCGAGCAATGGTCAGCAATCAGACGCCGTCCTCTATTGTCGTCCGTGAGATGCACATGATTGCAGGGGCGCCCAAACGCCTGCGAGCGCACGAGCCAATGCCCATGCGGGCTCGCGGCATGGTAATGGCCGAAATGTCAGCGGATGAAGGGCTGGACCGNAATATGGAACAGAGTGAGGCAGCGATGTTTCATCGCTTCACTCACGCGGAGCCCGTCAGCTTAGCGCCTGGTGACAAACTCAGCTTACCGCTTCAAATTCATCGGAACCTGCCAGCGGTGATGAGTTACCAATCGGATTATCGACTGAATGTCTATGGAAGGGACGCAACGAGTCAGATTGAGCAACCCTTGACGAGTGTATTGACCCTCGACTTAGCGGATTCCAAGACATCGAGGGGCAAACAGGACATCGTGCTCCCACAGGGCTTGGTGTCGGCTTACGCCATCGGTGGGAGTGCAACAACACTGCTTGGTGAGGATCAGATCCAAGCGAGTAGAGCGCCCAATAAAGTCCCACTAACTCTGGGTCATGCCTTCGATCTTTCTGTGAAAAGGTCGCAAGTCAGTTTCAAGCGACTTTCGGACCGCGTCGTTGAGATTGAGATGGCGCTTTTGGTGCGTAATCGCGGCCAAAAGGTTGCGGGGATCGAACTCATTGAGCGCATTCCAGGTGATTGGCGTTTAATTAGCGTGACTAACGGCGGCGAGAAGCGAGACGCAGGAAGCCTGGTTTTTGATTTATCCCTTGAAGGGAACACAAGTGCTGAGCTCACATATCGAGTNAATGTTCGCCTCTGACGCAAATGCCACCTGCAGACCTCATATCTCAATTGACCCCTGATCCGAGATAATTGGGGGAAAGCCNGCGCTGGATGTCGCCATTGGTCGTAAACTGCGTTTTCTGGATTAAGCGTCATCAAGGGAAGCACTTATGAGTGGAAAGGTCTCCTGGCAGGCGCGGTTTGAATCTGCCCGATCGAACCGCCTGTTTGAACTCTTTATTATTCTCGTCATCATCGCCTCAGCTTTGCTAATTGGTGTTAAGACTTATCAGCTACCTGGCTGGGTGAAACCGCTCATTGATGGTCTTGATTTGCTGATCACNCTGATTTTTCTGGTCGAAATCAGCATTCGATTTCTTGGAGAGCCCCAAAAGAGAGCCTTCTTCCGTAATGGTTGGAACCTATTCGATACGCTGATCGTGTTCATCAGCTTAATCCCTATTGACGATACGGATTCAGCGCTGGTGGCTCGTTTAGTTCGCGTATTTCGTGTTTTAAGGATGGTCAGCATTGTTCCGGAATTAAGATTGCTGTTGAATTCGATAATCTCGGCGCTTCCTCGGTTGGGATATGTGGCTGCACTGATTTTNATCATCTTCTACATCTATGCAGCTGCAGGCAGTCTCTTTTTTGATCGTATTAATCCAGAGCTTTGGGGCAATATTTCCATCGCTATGTTAACCCTGTTTCGGGTGATGACCTTCGAGGACTGGACAGACGTGATGTACGAGACTATGGACGTATATTCCTGGTCTTGGATCTTCTATTTGACTTTTATATTTCTAACGACTTTCGCTTTCTTAAACATGGTTATTGGAATTGTAGTCAGCGTTCTCGAAGAGGAGCAATCAAAGTTAGACACTGAGGATCCCAACCGGACTTCATTGGCAAACCTGAAAGATGAGCTAACAGAGATTAAAACTAGCCTCCGAGCTATCGAACGAAGATTGGATGGAGATGAGAATAGCCCCGGTTAAAGTAGCAGCCCGCCTTCTAGCGAAAGTCGTTAAGGGCGACAAATGTACCCTCGTGTTCGGCGCAAAGCGCCCGCATCAAAATTGAGAATTTGATGCCGGTTTCTTGAAACTGAGGTGGCGCTGCGAACTGGACAGGAAACCCAACGCTGTGAATTCGAACTAGTCGTCTGCCATCATCTCCTTTGCGATTGATTCTGTTGACCGTGTCGAGAACCTGCTGGATGGAACGTCCCGTGAATTCGTCCCCAAATACATATAGCGATATTTTCCTACCCGGCTGATAAAAGGTGGANATGGCCTTAGTAATNCCCTCTACAGGGCTCGAATTGGAGAAGGCATTCCAATCTCGGAGCCGTGCCAGGATCGATCGTCTTCTCGCGGGCGTGTCAGGGATCCATTCGCCAGCGTATTGAGCAAACATATAGTTGCCCATATCGTTCATGACCTGAATGCCTTTGAGGTTGGGGTAGACCTCAAGGGTCTCTTGAAGCTTTTGAACGACTAGAGGCCACGCGTAATTGAACATGCTCCCCGATGTGTCGATTATAAAAATGACGTATTCAGAATCGACGGGTATGCCGCCAATGGTTTGGTCATCCTCGGCGCGTTGATAATCCTTAAGCAGTGCTTGGAGCTCGGCCGTCATCTGTTGTTTTGCCTGGGCGAGTTGCTCACGAATTGCTTCATCGGCCTCGTCGTTCTTGCTCACTGATGAAATCGCGGCCTCAATATCCGCTTGCTCGGACGTCACGCGCGTTAATTGGTCTATTTCCTCCGCCTTTTGGTCCTCTCGGCGGATCAAGGTGCGGTTTAACAGTAAGGTCTCTCCTTTAAGCTCGATGAGTTCCTCCTGCAACTTCTCAAGGTAACCATTAAGGTCAGTGACGCTCGGATCAATAGTGACGGGATCAAAGACCCTGGTTAGGACCAGAAGCAGAATAACAGCACCGAATCCACAACTAATGACGTCGAGAAACGACAGGCTCACTCCCTCAATATTGCGATCTTTTCTTGGTCTCATGGCCAGTCCTCAGGCGGCGATAAGAATGCACCCCCTGTCATCTGCGCTAGGCGCCAAAATGATGGGCTCGCCATTGGATCTCCCTCCATTGGCAGCAGAATGACGTTGATTGGAATAGTTAGGNTCAGCTTTTCTAGGGCTTCCCCGAAAAGCCGAACTCGACCTGGACCGTCAATATTGCTCCCCCGGGAAGGCCGGTCACCCTGAGTCGGTAATCCGTCAGTGAGTAAGAAAATGTTGTCTGGCATGGGATCCAATTTGGCAATGGACTCAAAGGCGCGGGATAAATTGCTGCCTCCTTTGGGCACGAGTTTATTCATCGCGATGATCGATTCATCGAGTTTTGTTTCGTCTTTCGCCTCAAACCAGCGCCAATCGCTATCAGCACCAAGGGGGGAAGCCTCGGTGTTGAAAGTGACTATTTTGAATTTGGAAGAAGGCGGCATATTGGCCGTAATCCATTCGACTGTGCGCAGGCTCCTTTGCCACTTCGGGCTCGCTATTTGCTCCGACTCACCGAGGTTTCGAAGGCGAATCACGTTCACGATGGTTTCGTCTAGCATGCTGGCCGAGCTGTCCAAGAGGATCAGCATGTAGCGTCCACCCATTCGCAGTCCGGTGAGGTATTGGCGGTCACCTTGCCCCTCGATTTCTCGAAGAGCGATACCTGCCTTCTCAGAGGCTGCAACAGCCGTCTCAAGACTATCGATTTCCTCTTCTAGTTCTTTAAGGGCAGCTTCAAGCTGCAATCGCTCTGTGGCTTGATCTGATTCGCGATTAGTAATGCTATCGAGTTCGGCACGCAGTGCCTCAATAAGTAGCAGAGTTTCTTGGATGGAGGCCTGGGTCGAATCTACCGCTTCGTCAACGAGCGCGAGCGTGTTCCTGAGNTCAACGTGATTGATTTTCTCTGCCTCGATGGCTTGCTCAATANGTTGTGCNTCAGCCTGTTTGGCTGGGTCCCATANAATTCCGGTTGTTTCGGTGCCGTGGTTGATGACAATGTAAATGAGGATGACTGCGCCAAACCCGCAGGACATGATGTCCAGAAAGGTCAGGCTGAATACATTGGTGGCGCGACGGCGGGCCATGACTACTGCACTAAGGTGATGGCAAGCAGAGAGTCGCTGCCAATAGTGATGCGATCGCCGGCGTAAATGACCTGCGGTGATTCAATGGGAGTATCGTTCAGCAGNAGACCATTNGCCGGCTGAATGCTTAGATCGGCGCCTTCTTTTACGAATGTAAACCCGTGGTTCGATAGCCGATGAGAAGTCTTTTCTCNAATGGCGAGGGCATGATATCCATCGAGTAAGTGGGTCGCCTTTTCCCTTGTCAGAACAGCCTTAGGTTGGTTCTCCGAATTGACGCGCCTTAGTTGGGCGAATTGCTGCCCGGANTCGCTTGTCACAAATTGGTCGGCAACAGCTAGGAATTGAGCNCCTAAGGCGGGAAAGGTGCGGAAAATCACCTCCTGGCGGCTCGATAGGCGTAATTGGTCCGCTAGTCCTGGTATTTTTCCTAGGCGGTGACTAAGAATAGTCGGTACAGAATCCTCTGCTAAATGTCCGAGGATGTGCGTGATTGTTCGACCGGTGGCGGCGCGAATCATTGTCTCGGTCACTGGAAGTCGATGCTCACCATCATCATGACGAATAGTCATGGGACTGCTTATCGCTAAGTCACCAGCAAAATACGCGAGCGCGCCATCGAATAGCTGCTGCTCGGTTTCTGCTTTTCGCAGTGGGTCGAATCGCTCTTGCTTGATCAGCGCCTCTGCCGCTTGTGCCATCAATCCCTCGACCATCTGACTAAGACCGCGATCCGAAATGACGAGTGCTTGCCCAGTGCTAACCGAGGCGCCCCCTGCATCTTGAGAAAANGGTTGGGCAGTGACAGAGGAATGGCCGATATCCAAGAGAATATGGTCACCCGGCGAATGTTCGTCGGCCGCGGCTGGAAGTAACCCAGGCTCAATGAATCCGGCGACGGGGAGGGCTGCTGTCTCCGAAATGCCAAGGAGCAGCGAGCGTTGTTCACGCGAGTAATGAGCGGGCGGAATCAGGTAAAGATGCGTGTATTCCTTCTCAAATTGTGCGTGCAGGGCCTTCAGTTGCAGGAATACGAGATCAGCGTAATGGCGAACCCCGCCTAAGGGTTGGGTCAGTGGGTCGGTATTCAGTCTCGCAAAGTATTTAGATTCACTCTCGCGAGGTTTCTTTCGCTGCTGATATTGCGCGGTCTGGCCAAATTGCCATTGACCGTCATACGTGGCAAAGCATGGTTCGCTGTGAACCAGTTGGTCCCCGCGAAATAAGGTCAGNGCTANATCACTGATTTCAAGAACCGCAACTCGAGTCATCGGNTTAGGACTCTAAAAATCGCAGGAGTCGCTGATCACAATATTGCTCNGTCTCTTGGGTCGTGCGTTCCTGTGCGAGCTGTAATTGATGCATCAAAAACATAATCAAGATGCTAATCAGTAGCGCNACAAACGTAGAATTAAAGGCGACCCCAAGACTTTGCGTGACCCCCGCAATATCGCCTTGAGCGGCTTGGTGCGCTTGCCCCAGTGCTTGTCCGATTCCTCGAACAGTCCCTAGGAAGCCGATAGAGGGGATGGCCCATGCGATGTAGCGTATCATGGACATCTCCGAGTCCAGTCGATCTGATTCAGCCTCACACATGGCTCTCACCGTTTGGGCAACATCTTGAACGCTGTGCGTCGACCTGAATCGGTCGAGCGCAACCAATAACGTCTTGGGGAGTAGGCGCTCGCGTTCGCCTTCNGACAGGGCCTCGATGGACCGAGCATATTCCCTCGTGTCCTGAGGAAGGATGCGNGTTAACCCATCAATGGGTATCAAATTCCGGCNGAGGAGAGAGCGCTCGCGGAACGTCTCCCTCGCTTTAAAGGACATGAGTGCNATCGCCCACAGCATGAGAACAAAGCATGCCTCTTGCTCCAGATCTTTTACGACCACNAATAGATTGCGCTCAGGCACGTAGGCCGGATCCTCATTGATCAAAATGGCTTCCTCAATGANCGCCTCCGATGCGTTGGGCTGGACGACCGTGACGTAAACCGCATGGACGAGTAGGACTGCAATGACCAGCGAAAACAACTGGAAAATGAACTCGGAGGAAAGCGCTTTTTTGTTCATGGTCTAGTCTCGGTTAGATATCGATAGGGAAGGGCACTGCGTTATCAGCGCTGATGGCCTCGCTTGGATTAAATTTTTCAAAGGCAGCTCCCAGTCCGCGAGTCTTGAGCTGGGCTGCGTCGGGCGCCGGAGGGGGAGTCTTGGCGTCTGTTTGAGGTTGTTCTATCTGCGCCGAGGGGAGCGATGGATCGCCCGCAGTCGCTGGGGTAGACGCAGCGGTAGGCCCTTGCGCAGTCTCTTGTTCCGCGGCCTCAACCATCAGCGATGATAGCGGCAGCAAGGTACACAGCATTAACCAGAGCGCTCGTCTCGATGATGGCCAAGGCGAGGGTAAGATTGCGCCTGTTTGTNTGGCGACTCGCCGATTACCAATGCAGAGAGAACAGAAGTTGCGAAATTGGGTTGGTACACTATCCATAGGAACACAGCGTATTGATTCGTTGAAAAAGTCTAGCATGGTCCAATGCTTGTACGGCTCTCGGTCTATGGGTCAGAGCGTGTGGATCGCAACCTGTTGATTAAATTCTAATCCATGAGTAGCTAATTCATGATTAGGTATTGGCCAGCGGCTTTAGAGCTGGATTTTAATTGTCGCAACAGCCACGCTCTCGGCTAATAATTGGGTACGGTCCTTCCGTCTACTGACCTCGCGCGTCAGTGGATATCGATCTCGCCAGCCTGAAACCAACGTCCTGCCGGCCTTCTTGGCCGAAGTCTCGAAATGCNGTTCGTAATTCGCCGAACCGACCCATCAAAAAGCTGGATCCACGAATAACGAAGATGTCTCCACTCACGGGTCCTATTCGATCCGTTTCGACGGCTTTAGACGGCGCCACGCTGTAGCGGTCATTCACCCATTCCGCGGCGTTGCCAGTGAGGTCGTGGAGACCAAGGGAATTGGCAGGGAATCGTCCAACGGGGGCGGGGCCTCGGAACCCGTCATCGTATCCTTGAACGATGTACGGCACTGCCCCGGTCGCGGATGCGTCTGCGATGTTGGCGAACTGCTCGGAGGGGGTGAGCGACTCCCCCCAGGGAAAAGTGGGTTTATCGTTTGTTTGGTTCACGGCTGCTAGCGCCAGTACCCATTCGGATTCAGTGGGTAATCGATATCCGTCAGTGAAGGGTTGCGTGAGCTGCCACTCGCCGTCGACTTGCGTATACGCTGGCGTCAGGGAGTCCCGCCGGCTAAGCCAGTTGCAAAACTCGACGGCCCTTGACCAGGAGAGGTTGACCGCAGGCCGGTCGCGCTCATTTAGTAGGATTCGGCCAAGTAAACCCGGTTCATGGCTCGGATCAAATTCCAAGTACTCTCGATTAGTGACCTCAAAACGGCCGATGTAAAAAGGCTCGCTAATCGTCACTTCACGCTCGATTTCGTTACTTCTTCTCCCCCGAGCCCGCCTGGGNGCGCCGAGTTGCACGGTACCTGGCTTAACCAGCTGCAGAGGACTGCCTTGCCCGGTTGAGAGCCTCGCCGGAATGCGTGCAAGCCTCGCTGCCTCCAGCGAAAGCAATTCAAAATTGAGGGTCTGAGTTTGGCCAACGATGGGCGTCACGCGCTCGGTGACTTCCGCATATCCTGTTTTTTTGATGGTGATCACGTACGGTCGGCTGACGAGGTCCATGCCCTGTCTTAGGTCTGGCGCAGGTTTGCCATCCATCAAGATCTCCGCGTCCGCTGGCAGAGTACTGACAGCAAGGCGTCCTTGCTGAGGNGATAGCGANANGGAAAGCTNNNTCTCCTCGTTNGGCGCCAAAAATAGNGTCGCNTCNGATGGCTCGTAGCCTGCTTTATTNGCCGTNATGGCCAATCGCTGCTGAGGGGTTACTGCGAGATTNATGGGGGATTGTCCGCGATATTGCCCGTCCAATTGAATGCTTGCTCNGGAGGGAANCGTCGTGACNATGACNTGAGCGTCTGCCGGCTCCAGTGCGAAGGGCGGCAACACCTGCTGGATNNTGCTNACCACTTCGATCATCGTCTTNACNGGTTTGAACCCGGCGAGCGANANCTGAATNNTTCGCTGTCCTTCAAGGAGNTCTAGNNTTGTTGGCGTTTGGCCAGCCTCCGCGNCGTCNACNATNATTGTGGCGCCCTCGGGNGTTGACGANAGNGNGATNTCTGCCCANGCNGGNNANAGCTCCAGTTCGAGCNCNTGCTTNACATTGCGNCCGGTGATCTNCACCTCGGTAGATAGATCCTTGAANCTTGGATGGGTCAGNTGCACTGAGCGAANGCCNGCCTCAATCANNGCATCGTTAATCGGNGTNTCNCCGATCACCTCNCCNTCGACGGNCACNAGTGCTCCGATNGCGTTGGCTGAAATNCTNAGNAAGCCAGGCAGNGGGTNGAGCACNAACTCAACTTGTTGCGANGNCGNATTCANTATCTCAACGCGCTGGNTNAGTGGNCTGTAGCCCTCANNTATCGCAGNCACCGTGANCTCTCCAGGCCGGATNAGCCATTGNTCACCCAATNGATAGCTAAANCCGNCTGTTACAGCGAGGNTAGCTCCGTCCGGATTGGTCACGAACTTGACTGCGGTGGCTGTGAATAAAAACCAGCCTATTGCTGCGAGCACAATACTAGCGCCGCCAAGAAAAATAGCTACCTTGCTAAGGCGCCGCTTTTGGGGCGTTTGATCTAGATCGGGTGCCTCAAAAGGAGTGGATTCAATGCGATCTCGATGATCGTTCATGGAATACGTTCCTCGCAGCGTATATCAATCAAAATGGAACCCCCGTCGGGCGGCACTTCAAAATCTGTTCGAACATCAACAAACCCAGCCCGTCTTCCCGTTACCGTGTAACGGCCCGGAATCAGCTGGAGCGTGGTCCTCTCTAGGGATCCCAGGGCACCATTGTCTCCCGCCCTTAGAAGTTTCACGGTCGTCATACCATCTGAGGTCAGCGTGACCTCATGGCGACTTCGCGCGAGCGATAAGAGCCTACCGAGTGCAATGAGCTGAGTGCTCATCTGACCCTTAGGTGGGCTGAGACGGCTGACATTAACGACCCAAGTTTTAGCGCGCCGCAATTGTTCATCGGACTGAAGTGAGAGTGGATCATCAAGGTAAGCTTTCCCCTCGCTTTCCAGTGCTAGTCGTTCTTCAGCCATGTCCAGCTGAGCCTTCACTGCCACCGATCGAGGCGTTAGCTCGGCGAGTTCGCGAAGGAGGTCAATGGCCGTCTGCCAGGCGCCATTTTCGAGCGCGATCTCACTGTCTTGCCTCAGCCGATCCACGATCTGATTCGTTTCCCTGCTCGCAATTTGCCGGAGGCCTTCTTCAGCGTCGCCATTGTCAAAGGGTGAAGCCTCTGCCTTCTTAAATGACTCTCGAGCAGACTCAAATTCACCGGCTGCGAGTGCAGCGAACCCCTGGGTCATGGTGGCCTGAAAATCCCGTCGACCGATTGCAGTTTCGATGCGCGATTGGGTGTCTAGGCTTGCTGGCCAATTGGGCACAAGGGCGAGCGCGTCTTTGAGTCGGTCTCGCGCGTTATCTAGCTTGTCATCAAGGATGATTTGATCGACCTCACTCAAGATGAGGGCAACGTCGGGGAGCTGCTCAGCGCGTTTAAGGGATTTGAGATAGGAGGGGTCATCCGGTACGAGCAAACTGAGCGCACGGTAGACTTCCTGCGCTCGGTTGTAATTTCCCGCTGCCATGACAGCTACTGCCTCTTGCTCATAGTTTTCTATCACGGAAGGAATGCTGGCCTCAAGCGAACTCAACTCAACTAGCAACGCCTCGTAGGCACTGAGCGATGTCTCGCCCTCGGTTCTTCTGAAACCGTCATCGGCGGCGATTGCAGCGTTGTTCAATCGCTCAAGTGCCGGACTGTTCCAAAATCTCAGCCCTTTATCTTCAAGAGCAAGTAATCGACGCAAGAAGTCTTCAGCAAGTGCTTCGGCTTTCTCAAGGTCTAGCTTGTTCTGCGCGGCTGCGAGAGGAGACGCGCGTTCAGCGACTAAGGGAGCGAGAGACTCGGCTTCTTTGGGCACCACTATCGTGGATTGATCACGGTTCGATGCCACCCACTCTGGGAGTACAAAGAAAACGAACCCACTGGCCAAAATCAGGGCAAGCGCCATCCAGAAATAGGGTTGGCGCGGCCGGCTATCACTGTTGGGATGCTGTGCTGATTGAATAACAACAGTGGCGGGTTCACTGGCTGAAATAGTCGGGGTATTCTCGATGAAGGCATCCCGGGCGATACGGCTTTGATCGATCGCATCTGCCCAGTCTGAAAAGTCTCTCACGTGGCCGTCTAAGACAGGCTGAATGATGGCATGAATGGCGTTAGCGCTGGACTGAGAGGATGATCCGTTTGTGTCGATAGACTGGATGAGCCAGTTTGCGAAATCCTCAACTCGACTGATGGGGATCGAGCGCTTGGCATCAAACCATGCGGCTGGCCAACCCGTCCGTAGGCTGACCAAGGTGCCCGAGTGGGTGAGTAGTAGCGATGATGTCACTGCTGTGATTGCGAGGCCTAGGTTCTCAGCTTGGGCGAGACCATGAATGAGTCGTTCCAGCCTTGCAGGGTCGCCAGCAATTTCTTCTGGTGTGGCTACCGCTACCGCTGGCTCATCAATGCGCTCGATAAGCATTGGCGCCTCGCTGGAACTACCATCGACAAATGCCTCAAAGGCCGCATGCCGCTCAGGTGATAAGGATTGCCTGAGTGCCGCAATCCGGCTTGCTTCCTCACTGGTCGCGATCGAGGCTACGAGGCGGTGGACGATGTAACTGGCGTTCGCGTCTGGTCCATCTGCGAGCCAAGGCTCGAGGTCAGCGCCAAGAGACAGTGCGCGACGCAAGGTGAAGTCTTTAGCGATTGTCGTCCCGGCTTGCCAGGGAGTATGGGTCATTGGCAGGTTGCCTTATGTCAATGGCCTTCTATGAATTTGTGACGGTCAATGCACAACGGTGGATTATTGATTGCCCTGATCAGCGGCGTAAATTTCCTTCAGAATGCGTCGCCATTGCCCATATTGAGCGTCCAAGGTGCCCTCCAATTCAATGGACTGACCTTCGATTTGGAGCACATTAGGTTCGATCTCCATGCCTAATGACTGAGTCAGTTCTGCCAATGCTTGCTCGTGAATCTCTGCCTGCTTGTAGCGATCCATGCCACTTTTCACCGCCCCGATTCCACCGACGACCGCGCCAGCTGCAGCGGCGTCGCCAGCCCAAGTTTCGCTTTGTGATCCAGCGTAAACCCCGCCTGCAATCAATGCGGCGCCGGCTAGCAAACGGTTACGCGCTTGTTTTTGCATTTGGCGCAGTCGAACCGCCTCGTCGTAAGTGGCATACCGCCACTCATCATATGAGGGTTTGACGTTACGATAAAAATTTAAATAGTAGTCATCCATCGTATCGACAAAGAGATTTTCTTGGTCACGCAGCCGACCCACCCGCTGCATAACGAGGTCGTTCTCAGCAGGTAGTTGTGTCACCGTTACCCGGCCGCGCCGGTCTGTCTGTAGGTAACTAGAAACGCTCTCCGGTGATAAGTCGGCTGCAAACTTCAAGCGTGCGACGTTTTGAATATTGATGATGCTGGGAGCGTTTCTGGCTTGATGGGCCTTTAATAAATCGTTAGCAACCTGGTTGTAGATATCTTGAAATGGGTCCTCTCTTACGCTCTGGTACGCATATTTGCTCGCTGAATCCGAATATTCTTTGTTGATCCAAACTGAACCGGCCGCGTCGGTTGCTTTGACAAAGAGTCGGAGGTTCTCGCCGTCTGAGGCTAAAATTTTGGCTTGAACGAGAAGCGGCTGAAAATTGGTCGGCGATGGAATGACTCTAACAACGCCCCAGTTACCGGTTTGCTCTAAGGTTTCCTTAAGGTGGTAGGCCTGATATCGGGATTCTGCCCGCCTAACTTCCGCCGATATGGGGATGTCGCTGTCGACCGTCTCGATTCTTTCAAGATTAGGGTCGAAGGGAAGAATCATGACGTCCAGCCTCAGTGCATCTTCAATCGGCACTTGAGCAACCATTGCTGGCTCCGAGGTGGTAGTGACGATCTCCGTGGTTGCGCACGAGGTTAATAGGGCCATGAGGCCGAGCAGGAACCAAAGCCCCTTGAGAGACCCTGGTCGTGTCGAGAGCGGCGTGTGATTCAACTTGGCCATGATTCGATCCTATAGGACTGATAGTTGGGTGCTAGAGACCCGCCTTGTAGCGTTTGTATTCTTCCCACAGCTTAGCTTTTAGGTCCGGGTCTTGCTCGGCCATAGCGGCTTCCCGCAATTGTTTAGCAACGATATCGTCGCCCTGTGGGCTGGGAATATCCTCGGGAATGGTGCTTTCTTCTGTGGGGGGTGGGCTTTCATAGCGCACGCCATCTGGTGTTCTGCCCGTCACGATATCGTCACCATCGCTATCCCCGGCTTCGTCCGCATCTGCCGATGGATCTTCAGCCTCAATAGCTAGGCCTCCTGCGGGTACGCCAGGTTGTTCAGAAGGACCCTCAAAGGGATCCTCTGATCCGTCGCTCGTCTCTCCGGTTTCGATGCTCGATCTCGCGACCGCGGTCATCGTTCGTCCCGTGAGCGCGGCCGCGGCTTGGTCTCGTGCTGATTGCATGTCAGCCTCAAAGACTGCGATGCTAGCCTCCAGTTCCGCATCGAGCTCTGCAATACGCGCATCCGATCTACTGTGTCCGGAACCTGTGACATCAGCAGTTCGCGCTGAGTCGCTCGCATCGTAGTCGGTGCCGCGACCTTCCATCATCGCGGCCTGGACGGCGCCTGCCAGGGCCTCTGACGCGCTTTCGATGGAGGCATTAGCCGCATCAATCCACTGACCGGATCTTGGATCTCCGTCGTTCGATGCTGCGGCATCATCTAGCGCTGCACGAGCAAGTATGAGCGCGATTTGAGCCTCACTCATTGACTCCGAGCCAAGCGGTTCTCCGTTTTCCATTGAAGGCAAGCCCTGTTCACTATCACTCATTTCGTCAGCAGCCCGAAGGAGGGCCTCCCCAGCCGCAGCAACGGCATCCGCTGCGGCCTCTAATGCGGCTTGCTGGCCAGCAGTCAGGGGTTCATCCTCGTACGAATCGCCCATCTCACCACCTTGGTTGAGTGCGTCCTCGGCTGCTGCGGTTGCCTCTGTGCTCGCCGTAGGTGGGATGTCCGATGGGTCGGTTTCAGTCTCGGTTTCTGTTGCCGCAGAACTGGTGCTCGCTGGGTCAGTTTCAAAAAATGTTTCTTCGTCCGCTGGTTGGGTGGGTTCTGACTCGGGGATGAGCGCATCCTCTGGCTCTCCGCCTGACGCATCGCTCATAGGCTCCGGCAATAAGGGATCCTCAGCGTCTTGCGCGCCACGCGTGAGATCGCTCGCGGCCTCGAGCAAAGCTTCGCCTGCATTGATGAGATCTTCACTTGAAGCTGAATCACCTGGCGCTCCTGGTTGGCCTGTCTCGCCTTGATCGGGTGAGGTGGTTTCGTCCCTACTCGTTTCTGGCTCACGTGAGCCGTTTTCTCCACCAGGACTGGAGGAACTTGGAGGACTTGGCATGCTGGGCGATGAGGACGGGCTTGAGGGACTTGGCATGCTGGGCGACGAGGACGGGCTTGAGGGACTTGGCATGCTGGGCGATGAGGACGGGCTTGAGGGACTTGGCATGCTTGGCGATGAGGATGGGCTCGGAGGACTCGGCATGCTAGGCGGGCTGGGAGTTGACGGTGTGGTTTGGGGACTTTGACAGCCAGATAAGAGCACCACTAGTGCAATGGATGTAAAGGTTAATCTATTCATCAAGTGGGCTCGTAACGTGATCATCTTAGTAATATTTCAAATTAAAGCTGAATTAGAGCTGAACTTCGAGTCGTTGCGGTTGAATAAGTTCAACAGCAAGTCTTACGGCTCAACCCGCACCAAAGTTTGACGGCGGTTTGAAAAAGCTGATCGAGTGGAGTGAGAGCAACACCTATCAGTGTAGCAAGAGAATGCAATGGTTCTGGTCACGGTGGTCGCGCGGTTTGTTGCGCTTAGGAAAAAGCTCACCAAGATGAGGCGACGAGCCAGATCTAGACATACCGATATCCACGGGCCCGAATGGCGCCCAGGGTGTACAAAGAGAATGCTCAGGACCTTAGTGAGATTGTGTTGATAACGGGACTGGCCCTTACTAGAGTAACAAGGTCGGCTCCCGTTCAAAACTTGCAGAAGACCGCAAACACCGACTTGTTCGAACTTGCTGGATCAATGACCAGAGAAATCGATGACCATGGACCAACACATCATCAACACGAGAAGCCACTTTTCCAGAGTTCTGCTTGTGGGATTGATCGCGCTGCTAGGGTTTTTGGCGTCGTGCAGTACGAGTGTTCAAGTCGAGGGGGAAGTGCCAAAGTTGCTCATTCCAGCGATCGACCGTTCGGTCCTGTTTGTTAAGCCCCCATCCCTTGACTACACCCATGATGAAACCTTGCCACGCGGTGGTGATTGGTCAATTGCTCTTGGTCCAATGAACGACGCATTTTTTCGGGAATTGCTTGATTCGATGTTTGTTTCTGTCGCTCAAACGCGGGTCGAAACTGATGGGCTGATTGGCGCTGGCGAGCAACGTCTGTTCCCGGACGTGGATGGCCAGGTCAGAATAGACCTAGTGGAGTATGGGTTTTTAACGCCTCAGATTTCTGGGTTAAATTTCTTCTCCGCGTCCACGAAGTTTCGGATCGAACTCGGTAGCGCTGATGGCCAAACGCTAGGCGTTTGGCAGGTCGTAGGGTATGGAAAAGCCGAAGCGGGCACTTTCCAAGCAGCTGACGCGGTCAACTCGGCGACCGTACTTGCGATACGAGATGCTGGGGCAAGAATTGCGATTGAATTACCCAGACAATCCTTTTTCCAGGCTTGGCTAGAGGCCACACGATGAACGTTCAACTCGCAGCCGAGAAGAGGGAAAGTGCCTTGATGTCGCGTGTTGGACAAGCCGCGTTGGTGACGATCACCCTCTCCTTGATACATGGCTGCGCAACTACCCGGGTTGAACAAAATCGGCAGGCAATAACGGGCATAGCAGCGGATGAAGCGATGGTCATCCTCGGGCGAGCGACTTACAACGACCGGCAAACTGAAGAGAGTTTTACTGACTGTCTTGAGGATATTCTAAGCGGTGGCGAACGCCCCATTCGGTTAGTCCCCCAGCAAGAATTTATAGACCAGATGTATCCTTGGTTTGAACCGCGGACAGCCCCCGGTTCAGCTAGCGACCTCGGTCAGCTGTTCACGGTACCTGGCGTTCAAGCCAAAATTGCTGATTCCAAAGTGCGATATCTTGCTTGGATTGAAGGCGACACGGTGACCATTGATAAGGGTGGTTCGATGAGTTGTACCGTTAGCACCTTCGGTGGCGGTTGCTTTGGAATGAGTTATTGGGAGCAGGACGCCTCCTATGAAGCATCGATTTGGGATGTGCAAACATTGGATACAACCGGTCAAATCTCCGCTGACGCCAACGGCACATCGTATCTAGCGGGTCTCGTGGTCCCTGTGCCTATTTTGGCACGGCCAGGAAACGCCGCGTGTAAGGGGTTGGCAGAACAGCTGCGAACGTTTATATCCGGGGACTGAAAACGGTCGGTCGAGCAGGGAAAGGTCAGTCGTTGTCGTCAGCGACGGAATTCGGAGACGCATTGTTTTCGACAATCTCGGATACGACGGTGAAAGGCTGCCTTAGCTGTACAGATTTGGCCACAGGCGCGCCCTCTGCCATGGCAGGACGAAAGCGGGTGTAGGATAGGCGTGAACGTGCCCACCGCGAAAATTTAGCTGATACCGTCCGGTCCGTGATCTTGACGCCTTTGGTTCGGCCTTTCTCAGTGACCATCATAGTCATATCAGCATAAAGGTCTGCGTCGGATGGGGCCCGGGTAGGTCGTCTCTCAAGCAGTAACGGCGTGATCTTTTTGGGATTTAGTAGCACTGGCTCGTTGAACTGAGCGAGCGCTTCTGGCGATGAGGAAGCGAGTAGTGACCACGCCATTTCATAAGCGTCGCCAGATTTTGGGTTCCCGCTTAGCACCATTCCGTCGCCTAGCTCGAGCCAGGCGTTAGCTAGGTCCTCATCATCGACTGTTTCTTGGGCCATCAATATATCAAGCACTCGCTGGAGTGGCGCTTCGTTGAGGCGAAAGGCGGTCCCCTGCATCTGCCTTATCCGCACCAAGGAGCGCAGAGGGTCGATCAGCTTAATCGACGTGCGGCCCGCGGTTTGCTCAAGCGTGCGGATGAGGGTTTCGAGAAGCGCGAGACTTTCAGTGAACATGGCCTGCCGAATCGCCCGTGTTGGCTCATTCTCTAGCGGTGAGATAAGGGCTGCTCGCTGCCCAAGATATTCGGCAACGTTTTGCTTAATTGAGATGAGCACCGGGTGGTTTTCGTCGTAGTGTGCCTCCGCTACTCTGAGCAGAAACCGCTGTTGCGTATCAGCATTGAAAAGCTCTCGTTGCGCTAAATAGACTCTCGTCAGCCAGTTCACCGCCTCAGCCTGCGAAAAAGTGAGTACCCCATCATTCCTGTGCAGGATATTTTGTCCCCATTGAAAGTCGTCTTTGGCTTGATCGAAATCGCCGACCTGAAACGCCGAGATACCACGAGCCATCACGGCTTTGAACAGCTCGGGAGCAAACGGAGTGCCTTCGGCGTTTAGAAGATCTAATGCCTCCGATAAAGACAGTAGCCCCTGATCGGGGCGACCTGCGTGGACCGCGAGCATTGCCGCATTCGCGAGCCACTGGCCTGCTGCTTGGTCCTTCGCAGGGCTAGGTTGGGTACTACGCTCGATCATCAGCGTCTCTGCTTCAGCGTAAGCCAGTTCTTCTTGGGCATCAGCATTCATTGAGCCATTCATGATGGTGGTAATGGTTTGTTGCTGCTTGCCCTCATTGAATTCAGTGTACAAATAGTTAAGCACTGACTGTTGTCCAAAGCTTGCAAGGGGAATCGTTAGCCCGAGAAAGAGGATAGTTCTGGCAAGTCGCTCAATCATTGGATGTCGCCTGAGGCTGAACATGGTTGACGTGTTCGGCAGGCAGGCTTCCTAATTCAATGGTTTCGGAAGGCATGGCTTCATCTCCCTGGCGGTTTGCGCCCCGAAAGGTCTGCACGAACGAGAAGGGGGAAGCTACCGCGACACCTGCTTCAATTTTTGGCATCATTCTTACGCGTTTCATGATGTCGATGAACAGTCGCTTGACCTGGCCTGGTGTGCCTTGTTCGAAAGTGAGATCGGTAACTCGGCCGCGAGCGGTAACTGTCATAGTCATAGAGATAGAAAGATCAGCGAGCTTTTCATCGCGCTGGTATCGGCTCGGCAAATCCTGCTTAATTTTACGTTTTAGGAAAGCAATCGGCTCGCCAACAAGGTCAGCCGCGAAGGCGGGACCTGTTTTCAAGCCAGTCTGATCTTCAATCATCACGGGCAACATGCCATCAATGGGCACAATAAAAAAGAGAGGGGACTCCTCGAGCTCCCTGTCCTCCTCGAACATCGATTGGTTCCTTGCGTACCGCATTCTGATTTGCTGCTCTAGCATGCGGCTTCGGATACTCTCATCAGAAGGTAGTGTGACTCTGCGCAGTGAGGGAATGAAGTAGGGTTCGCTGTCTGAGAGTTGCGCCGTGAGCTGATCAATAGCATCGTTATCTCGCTTTCTGGACCTGAGCAGCAGCGCCTCGACCGTTTGTCGAGTCACACTGGATGCTACCTTTGAGGTCGATGGGGAGCCTTGCGCGTCGACGCTCGACTCGTCTTTCCGAATCAAATTTAGCAGCGCTTCGGCGCCGCAACATCGGCCGATGAATCGTGCGAGTCGTGCTTCCATGACTATGATGGACTGCTCGAGTTCATCGTCCATCGGGCTTGCGTCCTCTTTGACATCCGCAATGAGGGCCTTCGCTCGGCGGTACTGAGCAGTATTGAAATACCAATCCAGCAATGTCTGGTTGGAAGGTAAATCACCTTTGTCGGCTCGCTGCCCGAGAAAGTGCTGTAGATGGGCAAGCTTATCGGCCTGCCTGAAGTCATCTTCCTGAACGGCCAAATTCTGCAGTTGCTGGACAATGGGGATTTGATTTTTAGTCGTGACGCCTTCTTCGCGATGGATGAGATAAAGCGCGTTAACCAATGTATCGGCCGCTCCTAGAATATCGCCTTCGCTCGCTAGTGCGCGCGCACGGATTCGAAGCGCATCGACCTCCGCCTGCGGCTCTGACGCATTATTTGAAAGTCGCTGTTCATCGAAATGAGCCGGTAAGGCAATTTCACTGGCCCTGCTTACCGTCGCTGCATGACTGGGGTGAGGCAGGAGCAACAGCAAGAGCAAGATAAGGGGGGCGCGTTCGAAGCGAAGACAAGATAGGAACCCTTGGCTGGCGCAAGATTGGTCATCATTGGCCGACTGCTCACCCAAGACACGCTCCAAAAAGCCACGTCCTTGATGGAAGCGAGAGATTTTGGCGGATGCCTGCGTCCCCTTACGAAGGCTCATAGTGTCATCTCTTCGTGTCCAAGATTGCAGAATACTGATCTGTAAGTACGATAATGTGAATCAGAATGATTTTAAATGGCGTAACACTAATTGCGTCTTTCAGGGAGTTTCAGCCTCCTTGGCTAACCTAGCAGGCTGTGGGGCTTTGGATACAAGACCAAACGATTGAGCCTGAGTTGAGCCCAGCGTAGCCGCCCAGGATAGCGATAGCCTCAAAAGGTTTGGTCAGCGCTAGCAGAAGGTGAGGCAATGGTTGATACGACCATTGATTGTGGGAACTTTGGTTTTTGGACCATAAACAAAAAAGCAATGGTTGAAAGCGCAGTTAAGAATGGAAAGAACGGAAACAGCGAAAAAGAAACAGAAAAAAAAGAAGGACTGAACGAGTGAAGGTCGTTACAAAGAGAGTGATGAGCCAACTGGCGGCGCTATGTCTTGTGTCGGTCTCGTCTGCCGCCTTGGCTGTCTCAGAAGAAAAGGAGATTGAGCGTGGCGCGAAAGAGCATCAGAAAATTGTGTCACAGTTTGGCGTGTATCCAGACGAGCAGCTAAGCACATACATCGACCGGGTCGGTCAGCGGCTGGCTAAAGAGAGTAGCCGACCCAATCTTAACTATACGTTCACCGTCTTAAACGATGACATGATCAATGCGTTTGCCTTGCCTGGAGGATTTATCTACATCACGCGCGGCATGTTGATGCATCTGAACTCTGAGTCAGAGCTGGCCGCGGTGCTAGGCCATGAAATTGCGCATGTCACGGAAAAGCATGCGCTGAAACGTGAAACGAGGAGCAAACTTCAAAATATTGCTTCGATCGGTGCAGCGTTTCTGACGGGTCAGCCGGGCGTTGCTGAACTGGGTCAAGTGCTCGGCGGTGTGTTGATAACGGGGTATAGCCGCGAATTTGAATTAGAGGCCGACGAGGTGGGAGCTCAGGTGATGGCGAAGGCCGGTTATGCACCCAACGCCATGCTGAAAACGATCGACATTCTCAAGAACAAGGATAGGGTAGAGATTCAACACGCCAAGTTAGAGAAACGCGAGCCTCGGGTTTACCATGGATTCCTATCCTCCCATCCGGACAATGACACCCGCTATCGTGAGGC
>PBWF01000035.1 GCA_002728935.1 Gammaproteobacteria bacterium
ACGACGAGCGCATGATCGATAGTGCCGTCCAGCATCAGTTCTGGCAGCGCCTCGAGATCAAATAGGACAGGCTCGGTCTCTTCTGTCGCCGCGTTCTGTATTTCACCGACCTCGGTGACATTATGCGCAACAAACGTATGCAAATAATTCGAGAAGACGGCAGGATTTGGTCGTAACGCGCCGAGCGACACTAACCCCTCTGCCCGAAAGCCACTTTCCTCCAAACACTCACGGGCCGCAGCCACCGCCGGCTCCTCGCCTGGATCAACCATCCCACCCGGGATCTCAAGTGAGATCTCATCGCTTCCATGTCGATATTGACGAACGAATACCACTTGACCATCCGCCGTGATGGGCAAGACATTGATCCAATCGACGGTGTCAAAGACATAAAAAGGATGGGGAGCAACCCCTCTTGCCGAGCTCGCCTCAATTTCGAGTACTTTCATGATCCGCAGATCAAGCAGCACCTTCTGCCCAAGCCGTTTCCACTTCTCAATCACGTGATACTCCCTGATAGAGCACTTTGCTCATCACCGACCCGTCACAGGGATCATCGCGCCATGTACCGCGGCGGCAGCATCAGAGGCCAGGAAACCAATGACCGCTGCGAGGTCAGACGGGGCGACCCAGCTCGAATAATCTGCATCCGGCATATCCGCTCGATTTCTAGGCGTGTCGATCACATCGGGTAGCACACCATTCACGTTGATACCAAACGGCTTTAATTCGACTGCAAGACTTTCAGTGAGACGGATCGTAGCCGACTTCGACGCGATGTAAACACCCATTTGGCCAAGCCCCTGGCCGGCGGCAAGCGCCCCTACGTTAATGATCTTTCCAGACCCTGACCCCCGCATTAGCGGTACCACAGCTGCCGCCATGTGCATCACGCTCTTGGTGTTCAGATTAAAGAGAAAATCCCATGTCTCGTCTGATGTTTCGGCGACCCCTTCACCCATCATGAAACCGCCGGCAACATTACACAGTACGTCGATACGCTCAGCATTCTCTCTGATCGACGCGATACACCGCATGCAGTCCGACCGACTCGTTAGATCAACCTCATAACCATGCACACGGCCAGGGTCAGCGCCAGCAAGCGCAGCGGCGAGTAATTCGTCTGAGATATCCAGTGCATGCACGTGTGCACCTTGATTCAAAAAGTGTTCGGCCACCGCTCGCCCAAGGGCGCCGGCAGCTCCAGTGACAATGACGTGTTGAGGTTGGCTCATCTCTCAATCCTGCTTGAATTCCACGATGCTAAAGGCTTTACTGCCCTAAGCCAAGCGACGGACCGAGGAGTATCATGACCGAGACCATCAAGACGTTTTGCCGAGTATGTGAGCCAAGCTGCGGACTCGTTGCCTCTGTTAAAGACGGTGAAATCACTTCGCTCAAACCCGATAAATCCCACCCCGTCACCAAGGGCTTTGCCTGTCACAAAGGCCTGGCCATGCTCGATATTCACAAAGATCCAGACCGACTGAGCCACCCCCTCAAAAGAACACCAGAAGGATTGGTGCAGGTCTCTTGGGAAACCGCTTGCACAGAAATCGCAGAGCGCCTAAATGCCATCAGAGCAAAGCATGGCGATCAGGCAATCGGGTCCTACACTGGCAATCCACTCGCNTTTAACTCAACCGCCGGTCCTGCNATCGGCAGCTTCATCGGCGCTCTGGGATGTCGCCGCCGCTTTAGTTCCGGTACGCAAGACTGCACCAATAAATTCGCAGCATCTGAAGCGGTCTATGGCTCGAGCACCATCCATCCCATTCCTGATATCAATGCCACCAATTTTTTATTGATCCTGGGAGCCAATCCCCGCATCTCGCATATGAGCTTCATTTCGATTGCCGATCCGATGGGTGCGCTTCGATCGGTCACTCAACGCGGTGGCAGACTGGTGTTCGTCGATCCTCGAGAAACCGAGAGCATCCGCGGCCTGGGCGAACACCTCGCGGTGAAGCCAGACACCGATAGCTATCTGCTCGCAGCGATGATTGACACTTTATTCATCGAGGAACTCGTTGACCAAACGGCGATCAACCAGCACGGGCGAGGGATCGAGGAACTAAAAGCATTCACCAGAGGATTTAGCGCTGAGCGGGTCGCTTCGGTCGTCGGCGTATCTTCAGAGGCCATTAAGCAGCTCGCCCGCGACTTCGCAGCCGCCCCAAGCGCATCAATATACATGTCCACCGGCGTCAATATGGGGCAGCAAGGTGCGGCCGCCTACTGGCTGCTCCAGATGTTAAGCCTGGTCTCTGGCAACCTCGACCGCCCTGGTGGGAATCGATATGGCGAGGGTTTTTACCCGGCTGCGAAAGCGGGCGCGACCAGAGGCGAAGCACCCCGGTATGAGGAAACGACCCAGGGCCTAGTTCGCGAGATCAGAGGCAACCTGCCCGGCAATCTCATGGCCGATATGATCTTGGATGATCCAGACCCGATCCGAGCCATGGTAGTCATATCCGGCAACCCTTTGATTTCCGTCGGTCAGAGCGCGAGGCTTCAAACGGCCTTCAAAGCGCTTGATTTCGTCGTTTTAGTCGATATCTACCCCAACGCCACGAGCGAAGTCGCAGATTACATCTTGCCGGCCACCGATATGTTTGAACGATCAGACATCAACCTTGCCGGGCTTGGTCTGCAACACGACCCATTTGTTCAGTACACGGCCCCTATCGTCGCGCCAAGGGATGAACGCAGACCGGAATGGCAGATCATGGGCATGCTTGAGCGTGCGCTCGCTGGAGAACCCTTTCAGGAGATTACAGAAGATCCACTCGCTAGAATGCGACATATGCTGAGACGATCGGACATTGATCTCGAGGACCTAGAAGAGGACGTGATGCCAGTGCGCGTTTTGCCCCGTCGTCCGAATGGGGAATTCTTCGAGCGCACTATCCAGACCGACGATCAGTTAGTGGACTGTTTCCCAGACACAATGGCGGACTCTCGGACACGGATGGGCGTGCTGTTTGAAGCACTCGCAAATGAACCACCCTCCCAACTCAAGATGATCAGCCGCCGAACCAATTACATGCTAAACAGCTGGTTTCATAATGTAGCGTCATTAAAACGCCCTTCCCAGCAAAGCAATCCGCTATTCATTAATCCCCACGACGCTGAATCACGGCAAATCCAAGACGGAGATCGCGTCCGAATTCATAATGAATATGGAGAACTAGAGGTCGAGGTGGCGTTCGATGATCAATTGCGCCCTGGCGTTGTAGCGATGACGCACGGATGGGGACAGCGCGGCAGTCTGAGTACTGCCTCAAAGCATCCTGGCGTNAATACCAATGTGCTGCTGCCAGGTGGTCCAGGGAGCTACGATCCGTTTAGCAACCAGTCATTCATGACTGGTATACCTGTTGAGGTGGCTATCGCTTAACGCAACCTTAGACGGTAAAGATCGCCTTCAACACTTAAAAAAAACGATCGCCAAACCAGCGCCTGCCGGCAAGGTAACCACCCAGGAGGCGAAGATGGTGTCGATTACCCTAAGGTTTTGAACCGCTAGCACGGTGATTCAATCCCGTGGCCACTTTCGAACGCTTGTGCCAAGCTTATTTCAGAGGTAGGCGNAGGCAAGCCAACAAGCTTTGTGGTATAAAGCCCGCGATGAACAACACACAGACTAAAGAACTCACCGGATGGCTCGACCGTTTAGGCATCAGTCTATCGACTGTNTGTCTGGCGCATTGCCTNGCGATCCCCGTGTTGCTGACCCTCCTNCCTATGACGCAGTTGGGCTGGCTGAGTGAAGAATTGTTCCATGACATCCTATTGACCATCATTCTGCCCACCTCAGTGATCGCTTTGGGACTGGGCTGCCATCGGCACCGGCAGTGGCAGATCTTGCTCATAGGTTTTGTTGGCCTTGGGTTGCTTATATCCCTTGCAGTCATGCCTCATGACAGGTTGTCACTCATGACTGAGCGAGCTGTTACGGTGGTAGCTGGATGCCTTCTCGTCATTGCCCACTACATGAATTTCAGCCGGTGCCAACACCTCGACTGCAATCACTAAGCGCACCCACGCCGCACTAACATTCAATTGTTATTCATCGCGAACAGATTAAACACTATCTGCCCCTTCCCAGCACTAACCCAGCAAGCCGATGCAGCAAGTGGATANAAATTGAGATGGTCGGCCCTGAAATAATCATTTTNTTTGTATTTGAATCGGTAATTCGCTCGATCATTTGATCGCCAGAACAGCTCATAGCGATCAGGATTTGCGAGCTCAGCCAGCGGAACAAGGGCTATCTCGCTCACTTCGAAAGATGTGCGCCAAGCCGCCTTCGTATGCAGGATGAAGAGTTCGGGATGAATGCAAAAGCCACTATGCGTGTAGTACTGACCCATCGAGGAGAGATGAAGCATATGGTGAGGGTCAAGACTGATTTCTTCATTGCTCTCCCGCCTGGCAGTGGACGGTAAGCCCTCGTCCCTTATTTCTTCTTTGCCCCCGGGAAAACACCACTGGCCCGCAAAGCGCAATGCATCACTTCGCTTGGTCAGGATTAGCTTGGGACTATCCTCCTCGACAAAGATCAATGCCACGGCGGCCTTTCGCGCGCCGCGCCGCCGCCACTCAGCCACGTCTGGCTCAGCATGTGGGTTATCCATCACTCGTGGTGTAAATTGCTTCAAGCGATGAATTAACGGCTCCCAGTGCTCAGGCGGTGGAGACCAACCGAGTGGGAGTGGAGAATACGTCAAGGGAACACCGAGCTTTTCATCATGAATCGATATTCGTGGAGAGACAGTTGTGGGCAGGCGGCTCGGGGTGGACAGATACCACTTGAATCACATGGAGCAGCCAGTGGTTTTTTATGGGTCGGTCGAGCGCTATGTTGAGTCAACCGCTAGCTCACTCCTTGCGCGCGCATGTGATCTCTCAGTTCACGATAGCCAACGAGGTGAACGCCAAGTTGTTTTGCACGATCGCGAATGGTTTGGTCTCGGTACGCGAGGTAATCCGCATGACGTGATCGGTGGGTGTCCGCGATGGCTTTCAATTCCTCACCCTCAACTGCGGGATGAAACAGTAAATGGGTTAGACCGGGTTTTGTGTTCTCGATTAGTTCAGAATAGAACGCGCGCTTGTCCTCTAATGGGACAAGGGTTTCGATGAGTATTTCGTCCAGCGTAGGAACCACATCTCTATTGACGGCCTCAATCACCTCAAGAAATGCCTCTGCCATCTCTCCCTCACCGATGGCATTCAAACGATCACGGGTAATGCTAGGCAAAAAGGCAGGCACATCGTACTCACGCGCAAGCCCGAGATAATCGCCAAGAAACTTTGGATGCACCACAGATCCCATATGCGTATCAATATGCGTGATGTCTATTCCTGCCGAGAGCGCGCCCTCAATCTGCGCGCGCATTTCATCTCGAGCAGCAATGACATCGACATGACGAATCGCATCCTCGCGGGTTGCCCAGAGATAGCCTTGATCGTCGAGCAATCCAGTCGCTGGATCGCGGCTTGACAGTGCCGGCCATCGATAAGTGGGATACTCAGCCGTTAAGGTTAGATGTACCCCCACGTCTAGGTCAGGGTTCTCCGCACATAGGGATGCTGCTTCCTGGAACCAGGGCGCATTTACGAGCACCGAAGCGCAGGTTGCCGACCCTCTCGTTAAGCATTCATGGGTTGCGACATTGGCAGCGTGGGAAAACCCCATATCATCAATATGCAAGATCAGCACTCGATCTTCTGGCCCAAAGCCCATGGATTGGAGGAATGGATTCATGTTAGGCAAAGGTTGCGAGGCTGTCTGCATTCACTGAAACCGCTCGGCCGCAGCACTCTTCTGTAGTCATAGCGGCAAGATCACCCGCATCTTGAACGTTCGCCCAGGCTCGTGCACCGCTTTCCGTTCGCAGCGCTAAGTGACCCATTGAGGGCTGATCGCCTTTATACATCACTGTATAGGACTCAATGGTTGCCGAGCCAGAAAACTCCGGGGCCAATCCGCGAGTGGGCGCCTGGTCCACCGCTGGCTGCACGTCCTCGAAGCGAAAATCAAAGGCTGGCGGTGTCGCCGAATAAACCCCGAACGCATGCTTGGTGAGGTAACCGCCATTGGCCGTCACGAGCCCAACACAGTCCACATCCTGTCGAGACAGTTCAACCATGCGGGCAATACTATGCATCACATAGTTATTCAGCGGTCCTCCCCCGAAAGTGAGCCCCCCTGTCACGGTCAGCGGTTTTGAATCGTCGAGACCAAGCTCATTCACGGCGACTTGAACCGCGGATGGAAAGCAGCTGTACACATCCACCCTAGCGAGATCACTTACACCCACTCCTGCTAGCTCAAGTGTCTTATTCCCAGCCTCACGGATAGCAGGAGACGAGTAAAGATTATCTCGATTAGAGACGGCATACGTGTCATGCGCATTGGCACCGGACCAGGGATATACCCACTTGGACTCATCGACGCCTAATTTTTTCGCGACACTGACGCTGCACATGAGAATTCCGGCGCCCATGTCCACAGCATTATTAGAGTTCAAGAGCTTGGGGTAAGGAAAACTCACGTGTCGATTGCTTGCAGACGGCGTCATGATCGTTTCTGCGCTCACGGCCTCTCGAATCCAAGCATTGGGGTTTCCTGAAGCCACTTCGGAAAACCCGCTCCATAAGGATGCGATTCGCTCACGATGGGCGGCGAGCGACTCGCCCCTATGATGCCGAATCGCATTTTCAAACATAGGGTACATTTGGATCGGCGATTGGATCCCTAGCCGGCGCTCCTCGTCACCGGTCATGCCCATCTCCTCGCCGAGCATCCTGTCATACGGTTCCGTGCCTGTATCAAGGTAGGGCATGGTTTCACCGGCCTTCGCGTACCGAGCTTGGGTCTTACCCGTTTCTGCCCCGCTCAGCAGCACGAACTGGTTGTTTCCGGAGAGAATATTTAGCGCGGTTTCGCTCACAAGCGCTTGCACCGAGTTTCCGCCAAAGGGCGTACCCATGGTCTCTGCCTGCGGAGCGCCCAGCTGCGCTGCGATATAGCCCGCAGGCTGCTTATACCTCCATATCCCTCGAACGACTCTCACCGAATCAAGCGAGGTCAGCGCACCGCTTACCCCAGCATCATCCGCCGCCAGCCTGGCCGCTTCCAGCATCAACCCAATGGGCTCCTTAGCAGATTCGATGTCTTCGGCTCGCTGCAGAATTTGGCCGACTCCAATGATCACTGGCATATTTGGGTTCATATCTGGCTCCGCAGAAAAACTCGCATTCTGCCACAGGGTTCGCTAGTTTTCACAAGCGCTAAACGCCATCTCAACCCCATCCATTCATCGCCTGATTCGTCGGGTAGGAGTACACATCATGGGCTTGCCTTGCCAATTTGCAGTGACCGCGTGGGACCTCAGCTCACCAGCAGCCCTCGCCGGTCTGCCTCAGCAAGCGAAACGAGCAGAAGCGATGGGATTCGAGGGCTTCTGGCTACCCGAGCACCACTTTCAAGGCGGGGCCTCCCTGTCTGCACCGCTCATCCTGCTGGCCG
>PBWF01000036.1 GCA_002728935.1 Gammaproteobacteria bacterium
TTAGAAACGATATGAGGCGGCGTGGGTTGATCCGGATTACCCATACCAAAGTCGACGATGTCCTCTCCCCGAGCACGTGCGTCGCGCTTTAGAGTATCCGTAATGCTGAAGATATAAGGGGGTAAACGCTCAATTCTTTGGAACGAATCTTCCATGGGCCCGCCTACGAAAAAGCGCGATTGTAGAGGAGATGTTGGGCGGCGTCACTTTCGACACGCCGAACTCGCCCATCCTGCCTGTTTGAGACCTACGAGCCAGCCGACAATCCCAGTTCGGCGGCCAATCGCTCAGCAGGCAAATAGCCGGGAACTAGACGCCCATTGTCGAGGACGATAGCGGGCGTACCCGTAACCCCCATTCGACTTCCTAGCTGCAAATGATCCGACACCGGGTTATCGCAGGTCTTCGCATCAATGGGCTGTAATGACTTAGCAAGNGTTAATGCCCGCTTGGGGTCAGGCGCGCACCAAGCCGACACGATCTTGTCAAAGCTGTCAGACCCCACGCCGGCTCTTGGATAAGCCAGATAACGGACCGCGACTCCCATCTGATTCAGGGAAGGGACCTCTTGATGCAGCTTCCTGCAAAATCCGCAGTCAATNTCGGTGAATACCGTAATTGAAGCTTTACGTTCNGCAATCGAGTCGAANACCACCATCTCGGACTCCTCTAACGTGAGTAGCAGTGCTTTCCGGTCCTCCATTCGCCGCTGGTCCGACAAATTCACGATCCGTTGATTGACTCGCTGGTAAACATCGCCCACGACGAAGAAGGTCCCTGTGCGATCAGTCAACAACGTTGTACCGTCCGACAATCTCACGTCGTAGAGGCCCGAAATCTTGCTTGGCGTCACTTCTACTACCGGNATCCCCGCTGATACCAGGGCTGNTTGTATCTTTGGCAGAGGGTCCACGCGCTCAGCTGCAAAGGAGAAAGTTACTACGCCCAAGGCGAGTGCGAGTAGGAGCAGGATTTGCGTAAGCGAACGGCTCAAAAACCGAAAGCGTCGATCGTACCTCATGTTTCTTATCTCCATTCCGCTACTCTTCCCGCTCCGTATCTTAACGCGAATCAGCGNGTTACGAGCACGCTCTGCTCACTGCTACCCGCGAGGGTGATGAGTCTTATGCAGTCGCTTCAACCGCTNTTTAGCCACATGCGTGTAAATCTGTGTGGTGGATAAATCGCTATGGCCGAGCAGCAGCTGCACCACTCTCAAATCAGCGCCATGGTTGATGAGATGAGTCGCGAACGCATGCCTTAATGTGTGAGGAGATAAAGGTTTAGAGATACCTGCGACCAGCGCGTATTTCTTTATGAGGTGCCAAAACGTTTGCCGTGTCATCGCTCTCGCGCGGTTGCTTGGAAAAAGGACGTCAGTGACTGCTTTACCAGCCAACAGATCTGGCCTTGACTCCTCAAGATATTTCTCTATCCAGGCAAGCGCTGTTGCGCCAACCGGTACTAGACGGTCTTTGCCGCCTTTACCTCGAACCCTTACCACTCCTTGACGCAAGTTGACTTCAGACACCGTGAGCTCAACGAGTTCAGATACCCTAAGCCCCGTCGCATACATCAGCTCGAGCATGGTTCTATCCCGCAACCCATGATTCGATTTCACATCCGGCGCTTCAAGCAAGGAAAGAACATCGTCCTCAGTCAATGATTGAGGCAGGGCTCGCCCTATCTTTGGTAACGCGATTCGGAGCGTCGGATTTTCCGTCATCCGAGACTCTCGGGTTTGAATTTGATAGAACGCGCGCAGCGCCGATAACGCGCGCGCGGCAGAGCGTGGCTTTATGCCCGCCTTCGAACGACCTTCAATATATTCGAGCAGATCAAGCCGCGTAACGTCAGTCAGTGAGGACTCCGGTCGCGCCTCAGCCAACCAGACAGCAAAGGTTCTTAGGTCCAGGCGGTACGCCGCGAGGGAGTTGTCACTCAACCCTTTCTCCATCCAGATCTGATCCAAGAATCCTTCGATGACGCGCTCGTTATGTGCCAGCCGTTCTGTCATTGCCCACTCATCGCTCAGCAATCTCTCTTTGATTCGCAACGCTTTTGTTTTACGTTGCCCGTTAGCCAAATACCGCCGCAAGTTTGGATTTATCTCTCTCAAATCGGCGACCAGCGCCGAAGAACAAAGGAATGGCAGCCATAGAGATCACCGTGAACCATAGANGGGCCATTGTGTAAGGCTCACTCTCACCTGCTGCCGCGAGATGATCGATGTAAATGCCTGCTGCGGTCACACCAATCGCCACGCCAACGAGATTCAATAGTANGATGTAAAAGGCGACCACGGTTGCACGGATCTGCTGCGGCACCAGTTCCTGGATAGTCGAGAACGTTGGGCCATAGAAACATCCCAATTGAAAGAAGCCAGCGAATACTCCCACCCAAAACCAAAGACTCTCTGGCTCGACCAATCGGTAATAGATATTAATCGGCGCCAAAAGGACCATCACAAAGAACAAAAACATCGGTCGCCCCATGCCAGTCTTTTTGAGCAACCAATCGCCACCGATACCGCCAAACAGGTTACCGGAAATGCCCGCGATGATGCCGATCCAACCCGTTAATTGGGCAATTTCGGCGCGATCAAAGCCCCGTTCCTGAACGTACCAAAGCTGATCGAACGTCGCCGCGCCCAGTAAAAAGTGGAAGGCAACTCCACCAAAGATTGTCATTACCAGCGCTGGGGAATGACCCAAGGCTTTAGCTAGTGTTTTGATGATCACTGCAAAACTTTGCGCTGCCTTGTCGCTTTGTTCTGAGCGAGCGGCTAGTGCTTTCACTTCGCGCTCTGGGTCCCGAATAAACCACATCACACCAGCCAACACTAAACCGATCACGCCTAACGCATAGAAGCAGTTTCGCCAGCCAATCAGCGGCCCCAAATAGCCCACAATCAAGAGGCTCACACCGACACCTATTGGCACCCCCATGTAATAGAACCCTGAGGCGAACCCAAGCCGGTGCGATGGAAAGCGGTCGGACATGAGCGACATCGAAGTCGGAGTAAGAATGGATTCGCCTACGCCGATAAACATACGAGGTATGGCGAGGCTGACAAATCCCTTCGCCATTCCTGATACTGCCGTTAGAAAACTCCAGGCCGCGACCCCCATCGCAATGAGTTTAGTTCGATGATACCGATCAGCGAACGTTCCCATGAGTAGTCCTGCTACTGAGTAGAACGCCAAAAAAATTAACCCGGTTAAAAGACCAAATTCGGTATTCGTTAAGCCAAGATCAGGAACGATGAAGTTGGAAAAACTGGCCAATAGCTGGCGATCAACAAAATTCATAACATTCAGCAAGGTCAAGAAAACCAGCAAGCCGTATGGCNCTCGCGCGGGTACCGTGGCCGATCCACTTGACAGTTGGGTCATTCAACCCCCTTAAACCTATTGATACTGACCGGGTATCAANGCATTAGCAGTCACAGCAAACACAAGCTCGAGCAACCGGCCAACNCACCTTGAATCCAATCAGGTGGATATAGAGCGTAGCACTAACGAATTCGGCGCCAAACCTTGCTTGCGTTGGTTTGACGGAGGGGATATCGCTTCAATGACGCGCAGTATGTACGTTGGCTTGTAAAAACCGACTTTAAACTGGGCTTAGCCAACAATGAGACGCCGTCAAGCATGCGAGGATGAACTTGGGGCTTTTNTTTTCGGCGGTACGGGTGCNATAAGGGCCTCGCAAGGCGCCAAGTGCTGGCTCGCTCGAATTTGCTTTCTTGAACAGGGAAGAGGGATGCTCGTGCTGGCTGTGGGCCAGCACATCCTGGAGACCGCGGTTGCGCTACTAGTTAAGCTTTTCCTTGATTCGCGCTGATCGACCGCTTCTCTCTCGCAAGTAATAAAGCTTGGCCTGGCGCACATCACCACGACGCTTCACGGTAATAGACTCAATGAGCGGACTATGAAGCTGGAACGTTCGCTCAACGCCTACGCCATGCGACATTTTTCGCAGGGTGAAAGCCGAATTGAGGCCTCGATTACGGCGACCGATGACAACCCCTTCAAAAGCCTGGAGACGNTCTCGACTACCTTCAACAACGCGCACCTGAACAACCAAGGTATCGCCTGGACCAAACTCAGGGACATCCTGCTTGAGTTGTTCTTGCTCTATCTGTTCGATGATCTTGTTCTTCACTGTCCGTTCTCCTCGATTAAGTCAGGCCGCCTCATTCGCGTTTTTCTGAGCCCTTCCTTTTCTCGCCAAGCTTCGATCGCGCCGTGGTCTCCGCTTAAAAGTACCGTGGGCACTCGCCGTCCGGCGACTTCCTCGGGACGCGTATACTGCGGATATTCTAGGCGTCCGTCAACAAAAGATTCACTTTTTGTGGACATCGCATCGCCTAATACCCCTGGCAGCAGCCTTGCGAGTCCATCAATCAGTGTTAGCGCAGGTATCTCACCGCCGCTCAGCACGTAGTCCCCTATGGACAATTCGATGTCTACCGCGAGCTCAATCACNCGCTCGTCAACCCCCTCGTAACGACCACACACGAGAATCAAGTCGTTCTCCGTTTCCGCCAGGTCATGCAGCCGAGATTGAAGGAGCCGCTCACCAGCCGGCGAGAAATAAACCACTTTCGATCCAGGAGCAGACCCAGCTCTTGCAGCGTCGATGGCTGCAAGCAGCGGCTCTGCCTTTAAGAGCATGCCCGGGCCGCCGCCGTATGGCTTATCATCCACGGTTCGATGCTTGTCGAATGCAAAATCTCGTAGTTGCAGCAACCGAAGCTCGTGCCCCCGCTCCTTAAACGCCCTCGCCGTCACTCCGAAGCTTATCGCGTTTTCGAACATCTCTGGGAAAAGCGTGATGACAGTAACTTTCACTAGTCATACTCATGAAGCCAGTCAACGGTGACCAACCCAGCTTCAATATCAACTTGTTTCACTACTTGATCCCAAACATAGGGGATTAGACGCTCAACTCTAGTGCCATCGCACTCATCCTCAACGAGCAGCACGTCATTCGCGCCCGTTTCCATAAGTTTNCCTACCACTCCGAGCGACTCTCCCAGAAGGTTTCGAACGGCTAAACCCTCGAGCTCGTGCCAATAAAACTCATTTTCTTCAAGGGCGGCGAGCTGTTCACTCGCCACAAAAATCTCTGACCCCACGAGGCGGTCAGCATCATTACGGGACTCACAATGTTTGAATCGAGCAACCAGCTTTGAACCCTGCCATCGCCATTCAGCGATCTCGACGGGAATCTGCTCGTTGCGTGAAAGGATAAACCAGGGTTGGTAGCAAAATATCTGTTCGGCTGGGTCGGTGTAGGAAAACACCTTGCTCCAGCCTTTTATTCCGTAGGCACCGTTGACTGTGCCTACCCTTAACTGCTTACTGCTTGGTTTTTTCAACCGAGCGCAAGACTGCTTAAGCAGCAGCCTCCTCGCTAGAAGTGGCTGACGCTTTGCGATATTGCTTNATGAGATGAGCCACACGCTCCGAGGGCTTCGCCCCTTGACGGACCCAATAATCGATTCGATCAAGATCCAATCTCATTCTCTCTTCTGCGCCTCTGGAGATAGGGTTGAAAAACCCAACGCGCTCGACAAAGCGACCGTTTCTGCTGCGCTGACTATCTGCTACCGTCACGTGATAGAAAGGCCGCTTCTTGCTTCCGCCCCTTGCCAGTCGAATCGTTACCATACCTTTTCCTTCAATCCTTCGTTCTGCTGAGTCAGGGCGCTGTTTAGTCTTGAGTTATAAGTTAGTGGACCAGCGACTACGAAAGCACCCTCCAAACTAACGCCCTAGTGTCCGCGATTACCCTAATTTCTCCAGCCTGGCCTCGCTCAAAAAACGCATTTTGCTTGCCTCTTGAACTGCAAGGGGCTTTCTGCGGGCCGCAATTGTAGTGGATCTCATATTCAATCTCAACGCCGACCCTGAGCAGGAATGATAAGCGCTACTCGACCCATTTCTCGGTGTTGAGGCCTATTCTCATAACCANAGGAGATGACTACAACCCGACTAGAAACGCGGGGCACCCCCCTGCTGCATCATTCCCCCGAGGCCGCGCATCATATTGTTCATNGCGCCCTTGCGACCCATTTTTTTCATCATTTTTTGCATCTGCTTAAACTGCTTCANCAAACGATTCACATCTTGAATCTGNGTCCCNGAACCCAGAGCCACNCGTTTTTTTCTAGAACCACTGATCAAATCCGGATATCGCCTTTCTTTNGGCGTCATGGAGTTAATAATNGCTTCAAATTGAGAAAANTTCGTTTGGNTGGCNTTGTCTTTGGCTGCTTGGGANATTCCGCCCATCCCGGGNAATTTGTCTAGCATGCCACTCAGCCCGCCCATNTGATTCATNTGTTGGATNTGATCCCTGAAGTCCTCGAGGTCAAAGGATTTTCCTTTAGTGATCTTCTTAGCGAGCTTTTCNGCTTTNTTCTTNTCAATTTTCTGCTCNGCTTCCTCAATGAGCGACATNACGTCGCCCATNCCCAANATCCTTCCAACNATTCGATCCGGNTGGAACAGCTCTAACGCATCNACGCCCTCGCCNGTACCAATNAACTTGATGGGTTTNCCNGTGACCTGACGAACCGANAAGGCNGCACCGCCNCGTGCNTCTCCATCNGCTTTNGTCAGCACNACNCCTGTNAGATCGAGCGTCTCATNAAACTGTTTNGCAACNTGCGCGGCNTCCTGNCCCGTCATTGCATCAACCACAAAAAGCGTCTCAGCGGGACTCANCAAGCNNGACAGTTCACTGATTTCNGCCATCATTTCGATATCNACAGCNANNCGTCCTGCGGTATCAATGATCAGAACATCNGCAAAATTGGTCTTNGCTGCTTGCANTGCAGATTTAGCNATGTNNGNTGGTTTTGCGCCCNNGTCNGCTNCNAAATAGTCNATAGACAGTGTCTCAGCTAATCGCGCCAACTGTTCCATCGCTGCGGGACGGTAGACATCCGTGCTTGCGAGCATGACTTTCTTTTGTTGTTGCCGCGCGAGCCAGCCACCGATTTTTGCCGCGGTGGTGGTCTTACCGACCCCCTGTAATCCCGCCATCAGAATGACCGCAGGCGGCTGAGCATTGAGCGCTAGCCCCTCGCTTTGCCCACCAATGACCTCAACCAATTCATCATGAACAATGCGAACGAAGGCCTGAGACGGGGCAAGTCCAGGGGTCACGGGCATTCCAAGCGCTCGCTCCCGCACTCGCTCCAAAAATGGCAACACTACTTCTAGCGCGACGTCTGCCTCGAGCAACGCGAGGCGTACTTCGCGAAGCGTCGCGGAAATGTTGTCATCACTTAATGTCGCCTTTCCCGTTAGACCCGAGAGTGCGGTAGTTAAGCGATTACTAAGCGACTCAAACATGCCTTACTCCAATCTCTTCACTGCAGACCTCGCTGCACATTGCCCATCGTATCGTTATTACCGTTGCTACCAGCGACGCTTTTCAAGTGATTGCTGATGTCTGTACTGAACGCGCCTCACGAATACTGAAAGGGTCAATCAGCATTTGGCTAGCCTTTTTTCATGCCTGTTATTCAGTCGAATGCTTTCGGAGCAGACCGAGGATGCTAGTATACGAGATATCGGTCAATTAGGAGGGTGTGCAACCTCTCATGCTGAGCCCTTTTCTCTGGTTATCCGTTGGGTCGGTCGCGTTCTATCTTGCGGGCACCTATCTCGCCCTGCGCGCCTTCCAGACGAACAAGCCAACCAACCGAATCATCCGTACCGGCAGCGGCATCGTAGCCGTCATGTTTCACGGGGCCGCTGTCATTGTCGCCATCGACGCAGCTACCAATCTGTCCCTTGGTCTGACCCTCATGCTCGCCTGTGTGGGTTTTGCCATGGCAACCGTTCTTGTACTCAATCAACTTAGGAAAGCCGCGAGCCACCTTGAAGTCTTCGTGTTCCCATTGTCAGCAATGTCACTGGCACTGTTTGGCCTTTTGCCTAACACTGGCCTCGTTAGGCTAGGCCTCCCGACTCCCTTGTTTATTCATATCGTGCTAGCGCTACTGGCATATAGCGTCCTCGCCTTGGCTGCAATACAAGCGCTTTACCTCGCCTCATTTGATCGGCTCGTGAAGGCAGGTAATCGGTTGCCAGCAGGACTTTCGCTCAACACTATCGAGGAGACGCTGTTCGAGTCGATCTGGCTGGGCATGATCGCGCTAACTCTGGGAATAGTCTCAGGATTTGTCTTTATCGAGGGGTATGATGCTCGCGGCATGCTACACCACACGATTATCACCGCCGCTGCGTGGGCGACTTTCGCTGTACTACTTTGGGGTCGCGTCAAAGCTGGCTGGCGAGGGAGCCAAGCCGGGCAATGGACGCTTTTTGGGTTCGCGCTGCTCGCAATTGGCTATTTCGGGAGTAAATTCGTGATTGAGGTACTGGTCTAGCTCACTTGACAGCGCTCTACTCGATCCCGTACAAAATCATGCCCAACTGGAGAAACGCCGTTCTTGGACGATCCGTCGACTAGCCTACTGTCGTGGGCTCTACTCTCGCTTGTCTTTTTATCCGCTTACTTCTCTGGGTCAGAGACGGCNATGATGGCGCTCAACCGCTATCGTATGCGTCACCTGGCCAAAGAAGGGCACAGCGGGGCCAAACGAGCNACAAAACTCTTAGAGCGNCCCGATCGNCTGCTAGGCGTCATANTAATCGGCAATAACTTCGTTAACTTCTCAGCGGCATCNATTGCGACGCTNCTNGCGATTCAAATCCTTGGGGAAGANGGCGTNGCTTGGGCGCCNGTCATCTGTACCTTTGTNTTTCTNATTTTCGCCGAAGTCGCACCCAAAACCATTGCNGCGAATTACCCAGANAAAATNGCNCTGCCGTCATCGCACATTCTTNGCCTNTTGTTACTNCTNTTGTGGCCGCTCGTTTGGGCNGTGTCNGCGCTTTCAAACACCNTACTNAAAATGCTAGGCATCCAGCANCAGAACGATCAGGGCGATCATTTGAGCCGAGAGGAACTCCGGACNCTGGTTTTNGAGGGAGCGAAAATTGCCTCTCAATCNCAGGACATGATGCTNGGCGTNCTCGACCTTGATGAAGTNACGGTCGACCACATCATGGTGCCNAAAAGCGAAATCATCGGCATCGATCTNGAAGAGCCGNTAGAGGACATCATCAATCAGCTNAGAAACGCGCAACACACCAGACTNCCNGTATTCCGAGAGGACATTGATCACGTGATTGGCATGCTGCACGTTCGAGATGCCATTCGTTTTCTGACCAGTGANGAGCCNAACAAAGCNTCCCTGGTTCAGGAGATCGACGAGGTCTACTTCGTTCCNGAAAACACGGCGCTTCAGCGCCANATTAGAAACTTNCAGGCACGTAAAGAACGCATCGCACTCGTCGTNGACGAATATGGNGATGTTCAAGGGATCGTCACGCTCGAAGACATTCTTGAAGAAATCGTNGGNGAGTTNACGACCGATCTTGCGTCTGCNAGTNCGGACATTCACCCACAAGAAGATGGCTCCTTCGTGGTCGACGGNGGCGCCACCATCCGAAGCATTAATCGTGCGCTGACGTGGGACTTGCCAGCGGATGGCCCAAAAACCCTCAATGGATTGATGACAGATCGTTTGGAGACGTTTCCAGAGGCCCCTGTCAGTATAGAAATTGATGACTACCGCCTTGAGGTCGTGCGTCTAAAGGACAACATGATCGCGACCGCTAAACTCACTCGACGGGCAGCTACCGAATAGTCTAGCGCCTTACAGCGCGCTTACTTAGAGAATCTCGCTCTGCTCGCCAAATAACTCAGCGCATGGCCTCAATTTCAGTTCTAACGGCTTCAAACGCGGGTGTTAACTGAGGCATTTGAGCTGAGATTTCAGGCATATCATCTGCCTTTCCAGCCTTTTCGAGCGCCAAACACAAATCAGCGAGGGGGTGCGCTCCTATTGTCCGCGCCGAGGATTTCAACTTGTGCGCGTGTCGACCGACTGCCTCGGAATCTCCCCACTGCGCCGCCTCCTCAAGTTGCTGCACGATTTCAGACGAAACGTCGACAAATTCAACGAGAATCGACAGCAGCATATCGTCATCGTCAAAAAGCGCCCTAATTTCATCGAGCTTCAATGCTTCCACCGGCTCACTATTAACCGAGGATGAAGAGTCCGTTACTTCTTTCGCCTCGAGCGCCGTAGTCGCCTCAGGCGCCTTAATCGGCTCTTTTTCCTCTTGCGAAGTAGCCCGGCCCGCCGCTATCTGACTGGGCGACGCGGCAGGGCTTGCACCACCCAATGCTGAATCGTGCCCTCGGGCAGCCTCCGCCTCCTGCTTGTCGACCGGCTCTCTATTAACGGCTTTAGGCAAGTATTCCGTCAAGGCCTCCTGAAGCGCTTGTATTTCTAGCGGTTTCACCAGGTAGTCATCCATCCCCGCTGCCGCGCAATCTTCGCGCGCATCCTTCATGGCATTCGCGGTAATCGCGATGATGGGTAAGTGACCGGTACTACCTTCCTCGCCCTGCCGAATCTGCCTTGCCAATTCGTATCCATCCATGCTCGGCATGTCACAGTCAGTCAGAAGCAGCGCAACCCCCCCTTGGCGGTATCGATCTAGCGCTTCAACGCCATCATTTACCATTTCACAAGCAAGTCCGAGCGCATTGATCTGTCGGCGTATGACTTGTTGGTTGATGACGTTATCCTCTGCTACCAGGATCAATTGGCCAATTCCGGAGGCCTCGCTCGCTGACAATGGCACGATCTCGGACACCTCATGCGACATGCTCCCCATCGCACTTCGGTCAAAATCAATCGTATGTAACCGCGCCACTGCTGACGCAAAGTCTTGCCAGTGGATAGGGCCAGTGCTCAGCTCGTGGATCGATGCTGAAACTTCCCTCGTTCGTCG
>PBWF01000037.1 GCA_002728935.1 Gammaproteobacteria bacterium
CGGAAGTAGGTCACATTAAACCTCATGCGATTGTCCAGGAGCTGGCTTTTGTATCCGATTTCCCAGTTTCCAGCATATTCTGGATCATACTGATCACGCTCAAAGTCTCGAATATTCTGGTTAACTCCGAAGAATCCACCTGAGTGAAACCCTTCCGAGTAGCTAACGAAAGCAATCGCGTCATCGTTAACCTGGTAGGTCAAACCAATCTTCGGAGAAAGCTCTGTCCATTCCTGTGATAAGACAGCGTAGTCTGGGAAGTTTCGCGCTCGCTGTCGGGCCTCATTAGAGAGGTATGCCTGACCTGCAACAAAGTCTTTTTCTTCACGCGTCCAACGAAGACCAGCGGTAAGAGTTAGATCATCAGTCAGGTTGTAGTCCATTTGCGCGTAAGCCGCATAAGAAGTCGTTTCTTGTGTTTCGTACAGAATCTGTGTGATGTTCCCACCAATGTCATCGTCTGTAAGGCCAGTGTCGCAATAAACCGGTGCGAATGCCCCGGCTTGACACAGAGCGAGTCCGGATACGCCAGGACCACCCAAATCAGGGTTTCTGAGATTCGCACCAAACAAGATCCCCCAAAATGCATCACCAGTGATCCAATCCTGCGTAAAGTCATTGTTGAAGTAATATAGCCCAGCGCTGAATTTAGCTTTCTCAAAAGCACCATCTAAACGCAATTCCTGACTTGTCTGCTCATAGTCATTAAAACGTTCAATGGTGATCATAGGAGCTGCCGATGCATCAAAGTCGTATATTCGATACTCATTGACCTGGCGATGCCCTGTTACGGAGACCAACGTTAAATTCTCGTTGATATCATATTTCATGTTGAGCGTTGCTGCTTCAGTCTCCAAACTATAGAAATTGTCTTTGTCATTTTCGGACACTTCGGGACGATCGAGTGAAGTTCGACAAGTCCCGAAAATGGCGCATGTCAAAAAACCACCACTAAAATCATTTTCTGCTGATCCGGCAGGCGGCGCAGGGATCACACCAGGAGGGGTGTTGTAGTTAGTGTGATAAGCATCGAGCGTGCCGTCGTCACTGAAGCCCTCAACCGTTAATAGGGCCTCGAAGTTGTCACCACCCTCAAAAAGAAGGGATGCACCAACATTGCTATAGTCCTTCGCAGCAACACCATTGCCTGTCGTACGGTTGGTCATGAAGCCATCAGTTTCGATCTTGGTACCGAATATCTTCAGAGCGAGGTTATCTGTGATGGAGGTATTAAGTACCAAGCGTGCCTCTTGCTGACCATCATCACCGGCCGTTAACTTGAACTTGCCGCCAAACTCACCCGTGGGGCGGCTGCGAATTACATTCACCACGCCACCAACCGTGTTCTTGCCGAATAGTGTTCCCTGCGGCCCACGGAGAATCTCAACACGCTCTAGGTCGAAATTTTCCAGAACCTGGCCCGCGAGCGTTCCTAGATAAATTCCATCAATAACGACTGCCACTGGTGCGTCAAACGAGTTGTCATCTGAACGCGTTGGACTAATTCCCCGAATATTGATGTTCGCGCCACCCCCGCCGCGAGATCCATTACTTTCGAAGACTAGGTTAGGTGAATATCCGTTCAGATCCTGTAGATTTCTGATGGAAGAATTTTCTAATTCTTGCGTGAGGGCCGTAATCGCGATCGGAACGTCCTGAGCTGATTCCTCCTGCTTCCGTGCCGTAACTACAACTTCCTCAAGTACCGCACTGCGCTCACTTGCTGCCATAGCAGGCAGGCTAATCGCGCTGGCGATAGTGCCTATAATAAAACCGGCGGCTAGGCCGATCGATCCCCAATTCCGCATTTCAATACCCCCATTTGATCTCGGACGCTCTCGCCCTTCCCTAGAGATCGCACAAGTCAGCTCTGCCGCAAAAGACTTTGTGCGCAATTCGACACACGGGCTGATCCAACCGAGGTTTACCCTCGCACCCCGTTAACCCTTAGTTCAAGCCAACCTTCCCCATCAGCTCTCCTCCACCTTAATCAATGCCAATGAAAAAGCAAGTCCGAAAATCCATGACTGTTCTAGTAGGAGAGACGCTGTTGGAGGATCGACCGCTGCAATAAAAGAACTCGTGAATGTTTTAAAACGCGTGCTATGCTCTTTTTGTAATCAACGTGGTAAACAAACCCGAAACTCTGCGCAGGAAACAGTCCTATGACTAACGTCAAAATCCCCCAGTTCGGAGAACTGCTCCGCCCACTCTTGTCGCAGGTCCCCCAAAGTGCCTATCCAGGGTTTTTAGCACGCTTGGAGCGAAGCGCTGCAGCCCGATACCGAGGGTGGGCTGAATCTATCCCCGAACACGCGGATGGTTTGCTCGCTTGCGCGGACCGAGAGGATGAAATCGCTGACCGGATCGAGGCAATTCTACCGGTCCCAGAGAAACATGAGGCCTTGGTATCGTCGCTCCTACCCGACACAATCGCGGTCTATTACGATGCCTTTTCCGCGTACACAGCCTGGGAACAACTGGCTATTCAGGCAGATGCTGAGAAACAGGGCTCCGCTGCCTGGCCAAATCTGATACCGGCATTTCCTGAACATCAAGATGAATTGAATGCTCTNTCCAAACTTGAGCTCGAGAGCGGCGACTACTTGGACGCCCTACTAGCTGATGAGGCAGCATGAGCACGATANGCGCGCTCACGAGCTGCGATTCGCGCTCTTGGACAGCTAGCAGCGGATGGAAAGGAATACAAGGAGCATAGGCGAGAAGATGCATCTTCAGCCAGTTGGTTATTCGGATTAATCCCTAATTATTCAGGATTACCCCGAAAAGCTGGAAGTGTTGGGTCAATAGGGGACCAACCTTTGGCTGAACTTTCCCAATAGCTCGAGGTAATCTCAACCCAACTGCTATCATCGAGGCTTCCAGCTTTGATGAACTTCAGTGCGGGCTGTTCTGCGACATAGCTCAACNCCGGCGAGCCACATCGTCCGCAAAAGCCTCGGGTAACATGACTGCCAGCAGAGCCCACTACTGTGTAAGTTTTTGGCTCTCCTCTTATCTGCAACTCGCCTGCGGGTACAAATAGGATGGTTGCTTTGCCGCTTCCCGTGGATTTCTGGCAATCATCACAGTGGCAGTGATGCGCTGAAATCATGGCCTCCCTAGCGAACTCATAGCGAATCGCCCCGCACAAACAGCCTCCTTCCTCCTTTCCTTTCGGGTCGTATGGTCCGGTTTGCGCGAAATCTAAGGATTGATCTACCATTTTCTAGATACTCCCAACTAAGTCACGTTGTTTTGGACAAGACTTCGGGTCAGGGTTTAGGCCACTTTCTGTTATCGCGGCGAAAGACGACATCGTCTCGACGACTACCCGTCAGCGAAGAGGGCGCACTNGCAAAATAAGGGTCGGCTGTCGCCTGTGTACGACTCCAATCATTGCGCTCACTCCTATAAGCGATTTTCCAGACGCCATCCTCAAGCACATAGCGNTCAATATAGCGGCCAGCGATNATNAGGTCGAGCGGTGCTTCTTCTCCCTCAATCTTATGATAAGCATGGAAGTAAATCTCTCCGAATGCCTCTTCATCACCAAACTCGATCAAGGCATTGCCGATCATATGGTGATTCGCGTAATGAGATTGGAGAGCGTTCAGCGCGTAATCGATAAATTCATCCGGCGTGCCATTGATAAATCCATATTCGCAGTAAGCGCTGCGGGAAAACACGGACTCGAGCGATGCCCGATGCAACCGGTCTAGCCCTCGCATATATCGACACGAGAGTTCATATATCGCCTGCTTAGCCAGCAGTTCCTGCATTGCGTCCATCTTCATCCCCCACGACTAGCTTTTGCAACTTAACTCAAAATTTATCTGGGCTCCCTCTTAGTAACATCGCTCCGAACGCTGACTTGAGCTCTACTGACNCGGCTAGCGCTGTTCTTTAATCCTCGCGGTCAACCGCGCGGGAGCAACCGCGACCACAAAGAAATGGAAGGATGCACTTTTCACATTTCAATCCTCACTGAGATGATGAAAGGATGGATCACTCTCGGTGTTAGTTCCTTTTGAGAGCGCGGCAAAAGAGTCTTGCTCGCGNTCATCGGCCACTGACAGCCGTCGACTCCAATCCATCACCACAAGACGATGCTGAAATTTCCAGACTCCATCACGCTTACTGAACTCATCCAAGTAACGCCCCGAGTACAGCATTTCCTCTGCGCCATCACNTGCGAGATGTTTAGCGAAACAGTAAGACTCCGTGCGTATACGGCCACTAGCTACCCGGATCATTATGGTATTGCTGATTCGGTGTTGAGTTAATTGATATTGAGCGCCGAGTGATTTCATCACCAGCGGCGCAAAATCGTACGCTTTGCCTTTGAAACCTCCGTAATCGACCTCAGCGTCGCTCCAATAAACCTCTTTCATCAGATCAGCATCGCGACGATCCAACGCTCGGGAGTGATAATTCAGTAACTCAGTGATTGCATAACGATCCGCCACCTCAGCTAAATCGAGTGGGACTCCTAACAACGACCGACTCATGTTCGTTCCCCTTNTTTTGGATCTAGAGACTTCCACTATCTGCAGACGAGGGAGACACACGCTTCTAACTCGCGGTGGCTGCTCCTTCTGGTGCCTGAGTTTTGCCCAGCTGTGCCCTAATCTCTGCGTGCTTCTNCTCTGTAATGGGATAATTCCAAACGATCATTGCACCGAGAANAAAAAATACAGAGGGAAAGGTTGAAAACAGNAAACGCAGGCCAAGCAAGTGTTCTTCAGTATTCATTGCACCCGCCTGGGCTTGAAATCCGACTAAATCAAGACCGACCGTCGCAATCAGAATCCCAAATGATGCCGCTGCTTTTTGTGCAAACGACCAAGCAGAGAAGAAAAGCGCCGCTCTATTTTCCCCTGATTGGAGTTCATCAAGATCAATCACATCGGCTTTCATAGAGTTCGGTAGGGTTTGCGAGAAACCGCCAGCAGCAAAGCCAGTCGCAAGCGTCATTGGCAACATCCACCAAAAATCGCCNTGTCCGAGCAACAAGTAGAACGGGTGGGCGCAACTCAAAATCATAAANGAAAGCAAATAGGCACGATGCTTACCGATTGCCTTGGAGAGTTTGACCCAGAACGGAACCGCNAGAATATTAGCAAGGTAGAAAAAACACAGCATGAAGATCGCCATGTCCTCGGCGCCGAGGATATAAGCGATAAAGAATATGTAGAGTGGCGTGGTTATATTCAATCCGATCGAACCAATCATGAATGCCATGACCAATCGCTTGAAAGGCCCGTTGCCCCACATGAGCTTTAANCCGTCCAACATTCTTACCCGCTGCGTCGGCTGATAACTCACCTCTTGAACCATACTAAGCGTCAAAATGACACAGATCGGCATCAGTACCAGCATGGTGACACCTACCAACTGCAGCACTACCGCACTTCCGCCGATCATAAACACCAGCTTTGCAACTGAGGGCACTAATTGTGCAGACAACGANCCTAAGGCGTTAAATACGGCTCTGCTGCCCGTAACCATACTGCGCTCATTGTAATCTGTAGACAGCTCAGCGCCCCAAGCATAGTAGGGGATTAGCATCATGGTAATCGCCACNGACAGCACAAAACTCCATACGCCGAGATGCAGCCAATTCACTTTGTCCGCACCCACAAAGATCTGGTAAATCTGACCTAAACTACCGGTTGTGTCGGGTAAAAAGAGGTTATAGACGGCGAGCATCATAATCGGCGTAGACAANGCGATCCAAAGCTTCCGCCGTCCAAAGCGACTTCTAGTATGGTCAGAGATATACCCCATTAGGGGATCGGTTACGACGTCAGTCCAACGAACGAAAAACAAGATCGCACCGACCACTGAGAGCGGAACTGCCATATCGGATGCATAAAACTTCGGGATAAAGACCGCGACAGGGAATAGCGACATCGAAATCGGGAGATCGACCAACCCATAAAAGAACAACGTTTTCCGCTTTAGTTTCATGTTCCCGCCCCCATCGCTAAAGCATTCCTCTATTCNCCTAGAATCGTCAAGCAAAATCTAGTTGAGACGACATTTGGAGCTTGATNAGGGCCGTGCTAGTTTCACCCTCGAANGAGGCACGAGAANACCATGGAAAATACACAAGTACTGCTCACGAGGCGCCCCTCTGGTGCACCGGTTGCGGAGGACTTCGAAGTCAGAAAAACCCCGGTCGCGCAGATCGCTTCAGGCGAAGCACTAATAGAAAACCACTATGTGTCGCTTGATGCTGGTTTTCGAAACTGGATGGATGAAGACTCGGGCGATGANGTTTTACCAGCAATGGAGCTAGNTGCGCCCGTCATGGGCCTGACTGTGGGGCGCGTCATCGAAAGCAAGCACCCTACTCTCGTGAAAGGACAATTGGTAATGGGACGTCTCGCCTGGGAAGCTTATTCCATCGCGAGAGATGATTTCTTAATTGTCCTAGAGGAAAGCGCCGTCCCACTGCACTACCACCTCGGCATCCTTGGTGACACAGGAATGTCAGCCTACTTCGGCTTGAACGATATCGGAAAACCAANAGCTCAGGAAACAGTTGTCATCTCCGCTGCAGGTGGTGCAGTTGGCTACGTAGCCGGCCAGATCGCTAAGATCATGGGTGCAAAACGAGTGGTTGGCGTAACTAGTAGCGCTATNAAAGGGGAACGGCTCCTCACCGAACTTAACTACGACGCCTTTATCAACCACCGAAGCGAAACTATTCACGAGGACATTGAATCGGCATGTCCGCAGGGTATCGATGTTTANTTTGATAATGTAGGTGGACCGCTCCTGGAAGTCATACTCGATCATATCAACGATCGAGCTCGCATACCTTTCTGCGGAGCTGTAGCCGATTATGCGCGGCTCACACCCCAAGGCCCGAGCAACCTTTTTCAGCTCGTTACACATTCGGCCAAGCTTGAAGGCTTCATGACGCACCTTCAAGTTGACCGCTACCCAGAGGCAAGACAGCAATTGCTCGAATGGATAGCGCAGGGCCAATTGAAGTCAGTGGTAGCAGAATATGAGGGGGTCGAGCANTGCGGCGTTGCTTTCTCGAATCTCTTCGCTGGCGTCAACTTCGGAAAATCNGTNGTTCGCGTGAGATAGCAGATCTTNTGATCGCTTCATCGAAGGGAATGGCCAAACCCCTGGATGCAGATGCTGCCGTCGATACTCACCGGAAGCCGTTTGTGAATTTGAAGACCATGGGTTAAAGAACAGGTTGTCCTTTACTTTGGTCGAGAGGACGAGTAGTGTTGGCACCTATCAACATGTGCCGATCGCTCTGCTCAAGGCGCCTTAAATGCCCTTAAACAACCCTGAAGTTTCGCTGGTGAAATAACTAAGATGATTAGGGACATTTTTGATCGATATCACTACTGGATTTGGATACCAACAGCCTACCTGGTCCTCTACGTAGTATCCCACTTGCCACTGGCGTGGGGGCATCGACTCATCTTCCCCGATACTCCTTATGCGCTACTGATCTTTTTACCTGCTGGCCTGCGCCTTCTATCGACATGGTATTTCGGTGCACGAGCCATANTCCCCCTCTTTCTCGGTGGCTTACTAACGATCTGGCTTTACGGTCATCCCGTTCCAAGTTTGGCAATTGCTCAAGCGCTCCTCGGATCGGTATCCGCATATTTCGCGTTTGAATTGTTTCGAATTTGTGGGTACGACCTTTATGCATCATCTGCTTATGCAGAAGAGACCATNGTGGTAGCGCACTGGCGGAATATATTTCTGGTGGGACTATTCTTCTCAGTAATTAACGGACTGCTTGCGGCAATTCTTTTCTACAATACCCTGAGCAGCGAGAACTTCATGCCTTTTTTACTCATCTACATTGCAGGCGACTTGATAGGACTCCTGGTCATGCTAGTAACAATTATGTTTGGTGCGCGAATCGCTTCAACAACGTCTGGTTAGCCCCAGGCAGTANCGTNTTTCGAACCAATTAGCACTAAGACAACTAAAATGTCCTTCATTGTTGGAAGCTAAGAGACGGTGCTCTGATCCCTAGACCCGATCATCCCTACGGAGGCTAACAGCAAGCGACCTAGCACCACGAGCCTCAAATAACTCACTCCATGTCAACTGAGAACGAACAAACAAGGATCGACTTACCAGGTCAAACGATTCCGACTCTCTGAATTGATTCAATAGTTACCAATTTGATCAAGTATCGAAACGTCTAGTTGATTGGTATCAGTAAGGTTTAGGGAAAATTCTATAGCAACCGAGTGCTTTTATTCGAACGACNAAAGAGATCAATAATCANTTTGAACTATACACCCTAATAATATTTTTCTGTTACTCTTGCGTGTAGAGATCGGGGAGAAAGGCGTGGAACTGCAGAATTTGAAAAAATTGGCGCAGCTCAAGGCTGTCATACTTAGTATGGANAAGGACTTTGGTTTAGCCGAGATGTCCGAACATGAACGCCTGATTTTGAACGCCATGTCAGAATTTTCTGAGGGAGAAAACGGTCTGGTGACTAGCAGAAAGCTACGCAGCAGTGTCTATTGCAGAGACTTATCCGCACCGACCTATCACCGGGCACTAAAGTCACTCCTCGATCAAAACATTCTTCGACCAGCCGAGGGCCGCAAGACGGGGTTATATCGACTCTGTCTGAATCACGCTTAATTCTTTCTAAACCAGTCAATTTAATCTTGTGAGATTCTTGATCGGATCCGGTGCCGGATTCCTGAGACGCACCGCGCTTATCACTGCTTGGTTTTTGGGTTCGTTTTACGTGACCTACCCTGGAGTCGCCTATCTCGAAGGACTGGTCGATGGCCCATCAAACCAGTTTAACGCGCTCCTTTTTCTCCCTCACGGCGTCCGGGTGTTCGCTGTATGGCTTTTCCGACATCGAGCGATTCTACCGCTATTATTCGCTCATGGGCTCCACGTCGCTCTATGGGGCCACTGGACACCAAATCTCTGGATCCCTGTCGTAGCAGGAACTTTTAGCGCCTACCTTGCTTTCGAAATACTCCGCCTAGGGCGACTGAACCCTTTCCATGTGGTCACGCACGATCGCGCAGTATGGGGGCGCCTCGTACTCGCGGGTATTCTTGCAGCAGCGCTCAATACTATTTTCCTTCAATTAATGATGATGGGTTATGACGGCCCACATAAAGAGCTCGGTCGAGTTCTCGGCTATCTGATAGGGGATATTTTAGGTATTTCGTTGTTTGTGGTCATGCTGATCTCCATTGACACGGTGCGCGAACTCATCAGAAAGGATCCAGTGGACGAACGGAAGAGCGAAAATTCTAAATGAGCATCGGCCATGCAGCTCTTTCAAAGNGCTTCTCAGATGGCATCAAGGATGGCCTGCNTCTTTTTGACGAACTAATGATAGATTCTTGTCGCAAGTTAACCCAAACCGCTCAATCGCTCTAGCCGCATGTGCCTGCTTATGGTTGAAGCATTACTTTGATCGCTTGCTTCAGTAATTTTCCTAACACCTTTTTGGAAATCGACTCAAAACTCCCTCTGGTACACGTGCTGAGTTGCCGCGACAAAACCNTCGACGCTCCCGCAATCAAACCGCTGNCCTTTGAAACGGTAAGCCAGTACTCGGCCCTTTTGGGCTTGCTGATTNAGGGCATCCGTCAGTTGGATCTCATCATTTCGACCAGGCGGTAGGTGCCGCAAGATGTCGAAAATATCTGGAGTCAGAATGTATCGGCCAATAACTGCAAGATTAGTTGGCGCATCAGCTGGATNCGGCTTTTCAACCATAGAATCTACCCGGATGACCTGATCACTAAGCGATTGTCCCGAAACAATTCCATATTTATCAGTTTCGCTTCTTGACACCTCTTCAACNGCAACGATGCTGCACTGCTCTTGGCGATACAGATCAACCATCTGAGCGAGGACNCCTTGGTCAACATTGAAGCAAAGGTCGTCAGCCAGGATCACCGCGAAAGGTTCTGGACCAATCAGNGACTCGCCCGTCAAAATCGCATGACCTAGCCCTTTCATCTCGATCTGCCGAGTATAGGAGAAGGTGGCGCGACGAATGATCGAGCGAATGCCTTTCAATAGTTCTTCCTTTGTTGATCCCTCGATTTGATCCTCTAGTTCGTAACTAATATCAAAGTGGTCTTCCAGAGCGCGCTTGCCACGCCCTGTTACCATCGCCATTTGATGTAGACCAGCCTCGAGAGCCTCCTCGACGCCATATTGAATAAGGGGCTTAGACACAATCGGCAACATCTCTTTTGGCATCGCCTTAGTAGCAGGCAGGAAGCGGGTTCCGTATCCCGCGGCTGGAAATAGACACTTTCGAATATTCAATGATGACCCTCTCAGGGTTTGTTTGGATGTTTTGGTCACTCGAGTTTCTAAACCTCTACGCGATTCACTCGGAAGTCTCGAGCGACTGGATTAAAGTGGTACCCGGCTGGTCTGCTTGTATATTCACTTAAACGACGGTTCTGCGCTGCAAATTCTTGTATAAACAAGCAAACCAAGGCTTTAGTAGCTTGCGAGTGAGGGGGCTCACTGCCTAGCCCTATTTTAATCGAAGAAGGTTCTNCANGGACAATTGACCAAGTATCTACCACCTTCTTCAAGTCACCCTGACATCACAAAAATTTGCTAGTTCGACTGTCAACACGCCAGAGTGAGACCAAAACCGGTAAGTGATTGGACAGACAATCCGCAATGTATAGTCGCAAATGTTGATCTTCCTATTCGCTTGGTAAGCGATCCATCCCTTTCAGATACTGATCAGAGAGGCGCTGATAAAAGCGAGCGTTTTCGACATTGGCAGCATAGTTGTCCCGCTCAGCGACTTGCTTGGCTGGCACACCAGCGATCACGGCATTTGATGGAAAGCAATCATTTTCCCTCACGATCGCATTACCAGCAACTATCGACCCTCGCCCAATTTTGGCTCCATCCATGATGGTCGCGTTAATCCCAATCAGGCAGCCGTCTTCGATGATACAGCCATGAAGAGTAACGTGGTGCGTGATCGAGCAATCCTCTCCCACATATGTTCCTGTGCCGTCGCCTTCGTGAATCATTACGAAGTCTTGAATATTGCTGCGAGCGCCGATCCGTATTTCATACAGTTCCGATCGGGTGACCGCATAGGTCCAGATCGAAGCCTCCGGCCCTACGTAGACCTTTCCATGCAACCGAGCGGTCTCGTGAATAAACCCGGCCTGATCCAAGACCACGTGGGGCCCAATCGCTGGATTCGTCATGGATGTCTCCTGTAAATGACTATTGTTCTTGCCAAGCTTGTTCAATGATGCGCCCTAAGTTGGGCCGATGCTGCTTGATTTCATCTCGAGAAAGCCCCTCTAATGAGTGTGGATACTTCAACCATTCACTGGTTTCATAGAGCACGTAGTCAGGCTGACGATTCGTCTCATTTCTTGCTGGCTTGTGGTAAGGCACGGCGATACGAATGTCAGTGGGCGTATTCTTTCTCGCTCTTCGCCTCAATTCCTCGATCACGGCTGCCACACTTCGTCCGGTATCAAAGACATCATCCACGATGAGGAGGGAAGCGTCATCGGTGACGCGACTGACGAGATAGTTAAGTCCAAACACTCGCACGTCTGACTGGTGATCGATGTCCTCGTAAGAGGAAGTCCGAATCGCAATGTGATCGGACGCAACCCCAAACGTTTTCAGAAACTCTTGCAACGCAATTCCAATCGGCACACCACCCCGCCAAATCGCGACGATGAAGTCCGGTTTAAATCCACTCGCCAATACCATTGCGCCAAGATGCCAGCTGTCTTCGAGCAATTTCTCTGCATCCAAATAGCGCTTTTGAACCATGCTGCGTTATGCTTCTTTGTCCGTCGAAGAGCATACCATGGGTCCAACTCAATCATTTCTCACCGAGCAGGAGGTCATCGATAAAAGCTTCCAACTCGGAGCTAACATTTACGCGTCCGGGTTTCGGCCGAGTGTTATCGTGGGTTTGTGGCGAGGGGGTTCGGCGGTAGGCATTTATGTACAAGAGTGCCTGCAAACGCTAGGGGTTGCATCCGACCACATTGCCATTCGAACGTCCTACCAGGGTGCGCCCGACTACGCTCGGCAATTGCACTCAGCGGCCCCTGATATTCAGGTTCACGGGACCCAGTATTTGCTAGATACACTGGGCGCTGAAGACAACTTGCTAATTGTAGATGATGTTTTCGCCACCGGTCGCAATACGCTCGCAGTGCTCGACCACCTGAGATCCCGGTTGCGTAAAAATTTTCCTGAAGCAGTTCGAATTGCCTGCCTTTATGAGAAGCCGTCACAAAGCAGGGTGAGCCTGAAACCAGATTTTGTCATTAATCAAAGGGATGACTGGCTCGTGCTCCCTTATGAAATCCAGGGCCTTAGCCTAGAAGAAATCAAAAGGCACAAACCCTTTGTCGCAGAGTTAGCCGAGCGTTATGGGCTCGATCTGCCGTCCTATCACGATGGCGAGAAGCCGTAAGCCATGCTGTTTCCTCTCCTTGCATTACTGGCAACCGTTGGCCTCACTGCTGTCTTATGCGGCAGCGCCCGTTATCTGGGCCACCAGATCCTTGGTCCTATTCTCGCCGGAAGTGTCGTGACCTCTATTTTTATCGCCGGGAAACTGGGTGAGCTTTTTATCCCAGGGTTGCCCGCGCTTGCGATTACTGTTTCGATCCTGATCTACAGCAGCACCTTTTTGATCACAGATGTCATCTCTGAACTTGCCGGTCCAAAAGCCGCGCAGCGGGCGGTACTTGGCACCGCGCTTTGCTACCCGATCGTTTTGCTGACGAGTCAACTCAGCGTCGCATGGCCACCCAGCGCCTTGTTTGAGGGGCAGGCGGCATTTGAAGATGTCATGACATTTGCTGGCAGGGTGACCATCGCCTCACTCTTGAGCTATCTCGTCAGTCAGACGTTTGATGTTTGGGCGTTTCACTACATTAAAGCGCGAACTGGAGAAGCCAAGCTTTGGCTGCGCAACAACGGCTCAACCTTGGTGAGCCAAGGCATTGACACCCTTATCTTTTATGGCATCGCTTTTTTTGGAGTGATTCCGTTCGAGGCGCTCATCCAACTCACCCTTCTAGGCTACGGGCTCAAAATTGTGATTGCGCTGTTTGACACGCCCTTTGTCTATGCAGTGATTTGGTTTGTGCGCCGTGGCAACAAATCGCGCGAGGCTCTGTGATCAGTTAGGCCAAGCGACGTCACGAGTAAGCGGTAACTGGCCTCAAGCAAGGCTAGTGCGGGCCTACCTCGCCTCAAAGCGTTTTTTCTCCGCGAGCAAACAGAGCATATCGTGCCCCAGGGTGGCCGCCGCGATTGCAGTAATATCAGCGTGATCGTAGGCAGGAGCGACTTCAACGATATCCATTCCCACAAGCTCCAGTTGGCCCAGAGCCCGAACGATGGTGAGCGCCTCGGCAGACGAAAGCCCACCCGCCACAGGTGTGCCGGTGCCAGGCGCAAAAGCAGGGTCTAGGCAGTCAATATCAAATGTCAGGTAGGCCTTGCGCCGCCCTAACACCCGTCTGATTTCCAGAATCGCGGCCCTAACCCCATTTTCGTGAATCCAGGGCGCCGACAATACGTTGAAACCATAGTCACTTTCGCTAAAGGACCGAATACCAATCTGGATTGAGGTGCCGGGATCAATTAACCCTTCGTTCAACGCGCGGAGAAACATGGACCCGTGATCGAGGCGCTTGCCATCATCTGGCCAGGTATCGACGTGGGCATCGAAATGAATCATGGAGAGCTTGCCAAATTTCTCGGCATGAGCTTTCAGCAGAGGATAAGTCACAAAGTGATCACCACCGAATGTCAGCATGGTGACATCTTGCGCAAGCAACTGCTTCGCGTGGGCCTCAATGACGGCGACCGCTTGATCCGGAAAACCCGAGACAAATTCAACATCTCCCCAATCAGCAACTGCAAGCTCATCGAAAGGATTGAAGTTGAAGGGATAAGCATTGGGCAGCAATTCCGCCAACTGAACGCTTGCCGCTCGAATAGCCTGGGGCCCAAATCGGGCGCCGGGGCGGAACGTCGTGGCGAGATCAAACGGCAAACCAGACACCACCACATCTGCCCCCGCAACCTCTCGCGTGGCTTTCCTGCGCAGAAAGGTATCGGTGCCACTGAAGGTCTGTTGCGGTTTCCCCGAGCCAAGCAAATCACGTCTTGGATGGTTGCGACTCGTCAATCCACGGCTCGTCATAATGCTGGTCCTCGGTTTCTCTTAGAGATGGGCAACTGCGGTTAAATCCGATCGAGCATTGAGTAAAACAGCATGCCCGCAATGAGCCCAGGCCATCTTAGCCAGCGCCCACCTGGGAAAGCCCGTTGCTTCAGCTGCGCTATCTGGTCAAATCGTTCTGGCCTGCCCAGAATCGCTTCGGCGATCAAGGCTCCTCCCAGGTTTGCCATGGCAACCCCATGCCCGGAGTATCCTTCGGCATAATAGATCCCATCATCGGCTCTGCCAAACTTCGGCATTCTGTTCATTGTCACAGACAGTGTGCCACCCCACTCGTACTCGATGTCGACACCCTGTAACTCAGGATAAACCGCCTCTAACCTGGGTCGAACGACACGCTCGATGGAATGGGGGAAAAAAGGCGTATAGTTTTCACCGCCACCGAAGATCAGGCGATGATCTCGGGAAAGATGAAAGTAATTCACGACAAACCGCGTATCGACCACGGCAACATCGTCTCGATTGATGCGTTCCGCAACCGCCGCTTCGAGGGGAGCCGTAGCCACCATGAAATTGTTGATCGGCATTTGGAATCGGTCAGCACTCGGTAACAAACCGTTTAAGTAACCGTTGCACGCGACAACAACATCACCGCACCTCACTTCCCCAAGCGCCGTTCGCACGATGTGCTCGTTCGCCACTTTCTCGATCGCGGACACCTCGCTGTACTCGAAAACGTGGACACCTAAAGATTCGGCGGCCCGAGCAAACCCTCTTGCGAGATTGAGTGGGTGTAAGTGGCCGGCGCGATGATCAAGCGTGCCACCAAAGTAGCTGCTCGACCCTAATTGCTCGTGGACATCGTCTCTTCGAACCACCTCAATATCATCATAGTTATAGACGCGCTGGAGGTGCTCCGCGTATTCCCAAAGCGAACGCTCGTGCCGGGCTTTATGGGCGACTGTCAACTCGCCATCTTTTAGGTCGCAGTCGATAGAAAATTCATTGACTCTGGATCGTACTAAGTCATTTGCATCAATGGATAACTGCCAGAGATGACGCGCCCAATCGATGCCCACCATCTCTTCCAATTCGTCTTGGTCGAGCCGTTGACCTATGCCCAGCACGCCACCATTTCGACCGGATGCGCCGCTCCCCACTTCATGACGCTCAAGCAATGCCACGTTGGCACCTGTTCGGGCTAATTCAATCGCTGCAGAGAGGCCCGTGTAACCGCCGCCAATCACACACACATCAACGGTGATCGAGTCCTCAAGCCTTGGCGACGGCGTACGGTGAGCCGCCGAATCGTAATACCAAGAATTCTGAAAACCAATATGNGAGCGGNCACCCGCGAGACGAGCCACAAGCGACCTACAACATGCTGCCTAGATAATGGATCTCCCAGGAAGACAGTCGCATATGATAGTCCTCGAGTTCATCCTGCTTGATCGATGTAAAGACTCGAAGGATTTCCTCTCCCATCAATGATGCCAGCGCACTCTCCTCCTCTAAATTCACTAAGGCAAGTTCGAGATTAGCGGGCAGATCACTNNCGTTCTCCCAACAATCCTCTTCCTGAGCCATCGTGGGTTCAAGCGCTTCATCCATCCCCAGAAGACCCGCCGCCAACATCAGGGAAACTGCCAGATAGGGATTAGCATCAGCGCCAGTGACGCGCATTTCAACGCGACCGTCTTCGGCAAGACCATAGGGTACACGGAGTCCCGTGGTGCGGTTGTCATACCCCCACTCCACATTGAGCGGCATGCAAAGATCTCCGGCAAACCGCTTATAGCTGTTGATATTAGGCGCAAGAAAGGCGAAACCTTGGGACAGGTATTTTTGCAAGCCCCCAATAAAATGACGCAATTGCGCAGGGGCTTTGTCATCCTCGAGCGCAAACAGGTTGACGCCCTCCGAATCTTGCATGCTGCAGTGGAGGTGCAACCCTGACCCAGGGGACTTCAGCGACGTTTTCGCCATAAAACTAGCCAAATAGCCATGCTCAACAGCACAGCCTTTGACTAGTCGCTTCATTAAGACCAATTGATCGGCAACCTCGAGCGCTGGCCCATGGTCCACGTTGATCTCCATCTGGCCCGCGCCTACCTCATGAAGGATGGCACTAATACTGAGCTCCGCTGCCTCTGCGGCCTCTTGAAGGAAAGTGACGAAGGGCGCATAACGATCGAGCGCGTCGAAACTAAATGCCTCACCACCGAATTCATCGCGGCCGTCGACGCCTGACCCGGGCTCAAGGGCTTGATCGCCCCGCTTGGGCGCGGTCAAGAGATAAAATTCTATTTCCGGCGCGATGATAGGAGTCAGCCCTCGAGCCTCATAGGCCTTCAGGACGCGGCGCAACACATTGCGAGTATCGTAGGGCAAAGGCTCGCCCTCTTTATCGAGCGCTTCGCAGATAACTTGCCCAACGCTATCGTCTTTCCAAGCGGTTCGCCGATAGGTACTCCAATCGGGCACCAAAATAAAATCTTCATCTTTGGGGTTGTAATCATCCATGGTGGCCTCTGCATAACTGCCATGGATGCATTGGAATAAGACTGCTTCGGCTAACCTTGGCGGGTTGTCCTCCTCAAAAGACTCGCTATCAATGGTCTTACCACGGGGTACCCCGTTAGCATCGGTAATCAATAGTTCTAAGCGCTTTTCTATATGCGCCGGCCTGTCCACGATAGGTCTCCTTTTATATGAGATGAGCACAGGACTTTTATTGTCATTCACTGTGCACCTTTTCTGTCGTTTAATTATCTCGTCGATCACTCTCTTGCTAACTTTGTGGGGCGCTCGAGGGCTCCATTGACAACGCAGCATCCTCCCAGGGTATGAACAGATTGCGTTCGATATACACAAACGCGACGATCCACAAAAAAGCGTCCCAGAAATCAATGGGCTTTCCGTCAATGCCCCAATAAATCGCAAAACCCACCAACCCAAGATAAAGCAAGCCTTTAATTGAATTCAGCGCATTGACGCTCTGTCGAGAAGCACGGGCTTTCAACCCCGTGCGTATTTCAAACTCAAGCATAGAGACGATCACGAGCCAGGCCGCAGCATTCAATACGTCTATCCATGCAAGCCCCTTGAACCGCTCATAGTCTTCGATGGTTGCCACCCACCGCTGCTCGTCGTGTTGTCTCAGCAACCTGTCATTACGGCAGATCTCTTCACCGACCCCCTCAAAGTCGTCCAGGCCACGTCGCAATTTGAACTCATGATTGGCGTCTCTACAAAACTCCGCTGCGCTAATCGATGGTGCGCTACTGATCTCGAGCAGTTTCTCCGTATACCCAGCAAAGGCCGATAGGATCAATCCGTAACAGAGCACTCGTGCAATCAACAGGGTTCGTTTGACAACCAAGGTCATGGTCTGCGGATTCAAGTGCCAGGTTTCCAATTCAAACATCAGCAGTAACGCCACCCAGGCCACCGTATCGATGGTAGCCGGAAAAGTCTCGATGAAGAGCCCAAGTGTCCAGTCGCCCATAAGCATGTGGTCCGCCGCGGCCCATTCCTCAGCAAAGAACGCGAAGATATTGGTAAAGAGCAATGCATAGATCAGGTACTTCGACCATTGAAACCACTGCTCCCGAGTATTTGATAAAGCAGCCTCAGCCATTCGTACCAGCCTCTTCTCGCTCAAAAACCACTGCAGCGCCAACCAAAGTCAGCAGGACCTTTGTTTCCGAAAGATCTTGCAAAGGAATCGCGAAAATATCCTGATCGACCACGATCAAATCAGCCAGCATTCCCTCCGATAGTTCACCGACTTCTGTATCTTGGTGCATCAGGTAGGCGCCGTGGGCCGTGTGCGCGCGAACCGCCTCTGCCAAAGTGATTGCCTCAGCTGGATTCAATGCGCCCTCGATTTGACCTGTGGCGTCCTGGCGAGTGACCGCCGTCTCTATAGCTAGAAAAGGGTTCATGCTCGACACCGACCAATCGCTGCCGGCTGCTAAGCGCGCGCCTGCCCTAGCAAGGGAACCAAATGGGTACATCGCATTCACTCGGTGCTCGCCAACCGCTGGAAGGTTAATGTCGGTGATGTAGGTGTCTGGCATGGCCCACAGCGACTGCATGTTGGCGGTTACATTCAAAGTCTGAAACCTTACTCGGTCGGCAGGATCCACCAATTGAAGATGCGAAATGTGGTGCCGGGCATCATTTGGGCCATGCTCGGCAATAGCGAATTCCACCGCATCCAGCGCTTTTCGCACGCCGAGATCACCGATGGCATGGAACATCACCTGGACCGATTCGCCATGCAACGAAGCAACCAGCGCAAAGAGCTCATCGTCATCCAGATGTAAATGCCCATGCCCTCCAGCGTGGCTGTCGTAAGGCTCAATCAGTGCAGCCGTTTCTCCCTCTAACACCCCATCGACAAATATTTTTGCGGCATCCGTCCGAAGCGCTTCAACATTGCCGCGTTTACTCACATCGATGTCGGCGCGAGACCCTATTCCAAGGCCTGGATCATTCATGGTTATGGCGAGCACCATCCTCAACGTAAGCGCGCCGGACGCTTTAAGCTGCTCGTAAATCTCGATGTCTTCTGTGGTGGTTGCCGCATCGATGGCAGAAGTAATTCCAAATTGATGTGCCATCTGAATGGCTCGCTCTGCGCCGATTAGCACATCGTCGACGAGCATGGCCGGGGCATAGGCGTGAACTAAATTTTGTGCCGTCTCACGGAGCGTGCCGGAGGGTCTACCGCTTGCATCTCGCTCAATGACGCCATCGGGCGGGTTTGGCGTTTCCGCAGTAATCCCTGCTAGCGCGAGCGCTCTTGAAGAGGCCCAAGTCGAGTGGCCATCCTCGCCAACCAAGACGGTAGCACGATCGGGATTTATGGCGTCGAGCATAGATCGATTAGGGTTCGCATCCGGGAAGAGTGATAGGTTCCAGCCGCCCCCAAGGAGCCATTCTTCGGGATCCAGCGCTGAATCGCAATCCGCTAGTTTCGATTGAATGGCTACAATGCTGACAAGCCCCGAGAGGTCACACTGCATGAGCTGACGCCCACCATAGATCAGGTGGGTATGCGCATCATGAAAACCTGGGAGCACAAGACGCCCTTGAAGCGCCCGTGTTGGTCCCTCAAAAAGTTCCAGTAGAGACGCGTCTCCAGCAGCGAGAATCCTGCCGTTATCAATGACGAGCGTTGAAGACAATGAATCGTGCTGATCGGCGTGGTACACGCGGGCATCAGTGAGAATGAGATCGACAGATTGTGGCGCTTCGCATGCCCCCAGAATACTGGTGAGGGCGATCACTGCGGCGATTGCGGCTTTTTTGTTCATGGGTATCGAGTGGTAATCACTCCCCCCGAACTGTTTGGCGTTTTGTAGGACGTACTAGCAGAACGCGCGATTTGAGGTTCATAGGTTGTTCCTTACTCGGCTCAGTATGCGCCTCAACCGTGAAGTGTCAATAGAAATCAAGACCTTATCGGATTACTCGCCTCACCCGCCACCCATCGCGGTGACCTCAAGCGGACCCCAAAATCTCACCACTCCATTCAAGCTGATCCCCTCTTCGCCAACCATACACTGATCGAAGATCTACTTATTTTGAGCTCCCATCTAAACGGATTAACGACCCAAACCTCGTATTTGGGGCCTAGTTGCGGAGCAGACTCCGCAAACTTTAAACTTCCAAAAACCACCCCAGCATTAGAGACAGAGGTCCCTATGAAGCCCACCACTCGCCTCACCGCGGACTTACTCGCCAGCGATACCGCCCATCTTCTCCACCCGTTCACCGATTTCGCGCAATACAAAAAGGCTCCGGGCAGGACCTATGTTCGGGGTGAGGGCGTCCATATCATTGACAGCGAGGGGCGCGAATTACTCGACGGGATGTCAGGGCTCTGGTGCACCAATTTGGGCTATAGCCAGCAAACCATCATCGACGCCATTACCCAACAACTCAGCGCCCTACCGTTCTACAACAGCTTTTTTAATTGCAGTACCGATGCAACTATTGAACTCGCGGAGCGAATGACGGACCTGTTGCCAGAAGGCTTTAACCACGTTTTCTTCACCAATTCAGGATCGGAAGCAAACGACACGAATATTCGTCTGGTGCATCGGTATTTCGACCTCCTGGGGCAGCTCGACAAGAAGATCTTTATTAGCCGAAAAAACGCCTACCACGGCAGCACAATCGCTGCGGCAAGCCTTGGGGGAATGGATGGCATGCATAAGCAAATGACCGCGCTGCCTTACGTCGAGCACATAGAACAACCCTACGATTTCGATGCCGACCAGCCCCTTTCAAGTGACGAGCTAGGCAAGCGCGCTGCAGAAGCGCTGGCGCATAAAATTGACAGTCTAGGCGCTGATCGAGTCGCAGCGTTTATCGCTGAGCCCATTCAAGGTGCAGGCGGAGTGATCATCCCCCCGGCCAACTACTGGCCGCTGATTGCACAAATTTGTAAAGAGCGAGGCGTGCTCCTGATCAGCGATGAGGTGATCTGCGGGTTTGGTCGCACTGGGAATCTGTGGGGCTGTGAAACATTCGACTACACCCCTGATCTGATTACGTTCGCAAAGGCGGTCACCAATGGTTACCAACCGCTCGGTGGCGTGGGCGTGAGCGATGCCATTGCTGAAGTCATCACCACCTCTGGAGGGGAGTTCGCCCACGGCTTCACCTACTCAGGCCATCCCGTCGCTTGCGCGGCAGGTGTCGCCACCGTATCGATTTACCAAGAGAGCGGCATCGTAGAGCGTGTCAAAATCGATCGACAGCTGAAATGGGCGAGCGCTGTCGACTCGCTGCGCGATCACCCCATCGTCGGGGACCTCAAAACCACGGGCATGCTCATGGGGCTTGAGCTCGTGAGAGATCGATCATCGAGAGAGCGTCTGGCACCTGACTCAGAAGGATCGCTCTACTGCCGAAATCAAGCCATCGATGGCGGCCTGATGGTCCGCGCGGTGGGCGACCGCATTATTTCAGCGCCACCGCTCACAATTAGTGATGAAGAGATTGATACGCTCGTGAGTCGTTTGAGAACAGCGCTTGACCAGACTGCACAGCATTACGGGATCAACGAGCACTGAGCGCTGACTGCGACCAACGACTGCAGTGATCTACTACAACGCTTAATTAGAACCTGTCACTAAACTCGGTCACCACACCCATCCTCTGTAGTCATGAGCAGTGAGGATTTGCTGCGATGGCGGAAAGTCGCTGAGTGAAACTGCCGAGAGCGCTACAGCGCGCCAGTGAGCGCACTGAGTTTCGCACCGAGCGCTGTTTCATTCATGCTTAGGTCATCGCCCAGTTCAAGCGGCAACCCAGATTCACCCCATGGCTGCCACTCGGGATTGCCTTCTCCATTAGGATTACCTGTTTTAGCAAACTGCGTCCAATATCGAATCATGCGCTTGGATAATGCGGCATCTTTATCATCCCAACCACAACCCACCCGATCCATGGTGCCAAATACGAATGCTAGTTCTCCAGAATGATAGGCCCCGGCGCTCCTCGGGCCACCTGGCAGCTCGAGTTCCGGCGAATCCGGTCGATAAATTCGACACGCCGGGGGCACATGGCTCATGTAATACACATAGGTATTCGTAACATGGCGGGCATTCATTGACGCCCACTCGCGCATGCTATGTGCCATAAACAAATCGGTAACCATCGCGTGCTGCCCATGACCGTAGGAGACTCGCAGCTCTTCGGCGTAGGCCTCGAGCAACGCATCGCGACCCGCCTCAAGGTTTGAAAACCGTGAGGACAGGAACTTCTCGAACCCCACCTCATCCAGCGCTTCATTCAAGGGGATAAGACCAGTTCCCTCGTTCGCCAATGAACCCACCATCAGCGGAATTTTCATGGCCGTGCCGCTCTCGAAACGGCGTCTTGGTGGCTCGGGTAACACGTCTCCATCGACGGCAATTCGTGAGCGCTCGGCCCACCGGCAGTCTATCGATGCCTCTAGCAACTGATTATTATCGAGCTGTTTCAGATCGGCCACATGCTTAACGCCAAGCTCGTCCAGCAGCTGCTGCCCAGTTTCGAGCCCCGCACCATCCACTGAAAAGTCAGCCAAACAGGCAGCGCTCTGACCAATGGCCTTATGGAAAAGCCCTTGAGCGTAGGGAGAGCACATTAACGCACAGACACTTTGACTACCGGCCGACTGCCCAAAGAGCGTCACGTTCTCGGGGTCGCCACCGAAGGACGCTATGTGAGTCTGGACCCAATGTAGCGCTTCCACCGCGTCAAGCAGACCGTAATTTCCCGATCCTTTGCGAGGTGCAGCCTCACTCAGCATCGGTGCGGCCAAAAAGCCCCATGGTCCCAACCGATAATTAACCGTCACGACAATCACACCGGCCTCTGCCAGCGCCGTACCATCAAAGATGGGATGGTGACCCCATCCACCGGTGTGTGCGCCACCGTGCAGCCACACCATCACGGGTCTAGGCTCGTCAATGTCTTCTTCTGCCCACACGGTTAAGTAGAGACAGTCCTCACTCCGATCAAAGACCCCTCGCGACCAGACAAAAGCATCCTCTGAGTGTGCTTGCCAGCAAGGCAAAGGGTCGCGCGTAGCGTCTCGAACGCCTTCCCATGGAGCGATGGTCTGAGGCGGCGAAAAGCGCGCCTCACCGACGGGCGGTTTCGCATATGGCACGCCTCGGAAGACTCGAATGGAAGCGTTCTTTGCAGAAACATGGCCCTGCAATTGGCCAGAAGGAGTAGATACCACCCTATCTTCCATATCGTCTCCCATTTAGTTCCCTTCGCTGAGTGCCTGGTGCGACACCATCAAAACAACTAACAGCAGAAACCGTTTTGCATTGCAAAACATCACGCGTTGGCGTTGGCTTCGGTCTCACCATTCCGTAGACCCTCGGCCCAATCGTAAGCCATAGATTTGAAGACATGGCTAAAGGGATGCCAGAAACCCGGCATTCTCTGCGCGAAGCAAAGGCCAGCGAACCGACCATCTGGCGACATGAAGCTATGGGTTCCAGCAATTCCACCCCAGTGATATTCGCCCAACCTCAAATCTGACTCACCCTCAACTAGCGTTGACCTTAGCGCAAAGCCCAAGCCGAATACCGTGCCGGGCATTTCCCAAAATGGAAAGTTAACCCCCACGCCATCCGCCAGCTGGTTGGTCCGCATCAATGCGAGCGTGTCGGACTCAAGGATTTGCTCGCCCCTCCAGGAACCTTGATGGGTCAGCATCTGTACGAATTGCGTGTAATCCCGAAGCGTTGACACGAGCCCCTGACCTCCGCTTTCAAAGGTTGGCTGCTGACAATAGACGCTGCCAGCTGGTGATTCAGCGAGAGACAATCCCGACGCCATTGGATCGAACGGATTGTTGGGCGCATAAAGGCTGATTAGCCGATGTTGCTTAGCAGCTGGCACGTAAAAGCCCGTGTCCTTCATGCCCAATGGCTCAAAAATTTGCGCGTGCAAGTATTCACCAAATGTCTGGCCCGAGAGCACCTCTACCAATCGCGCGCACACATCGGTCGCAACGGAGTACCGCCAAAAGGTGCCAGGCTCATAGACGAGGGGCAACGCTGCGACCTGCTCACAGAACGAGGCTAAGTTGCCCTGATTGGTTGGTCCTGGATTAATGCCAGCCGCTATGTACGCTTTATCGATCACAGACTCTGGCTCAATAAACCCATAAGACAGACCCGCTGAATGGCTCAAGACTTGCCGAATCGTCATAGACGCATTAACCGGCCAAACATCATCCGGGCCGGCAGCGTCTGCATCCAAAACGGTCATCGCTGCGAACTCGGGCAAATATGCTTCAAGGGGATCATCCAATTGAAAAGCGCCTTGCTCCCAGAGCTTCATTAGGGCAACAGATGTCACAATCTTCGTATTAGAAAAAATGCGGTAGATACTGTCTTCGCCGAGCGGTAAGTCCTGCTCTTTTGATTGGTACCCCAAAAAGTCCTCGGCTACGATCTGGCCATGATCGATTAGGCAATAACTCACACACGAGAGAATGTCCTTGTCGATAAACGACTGCATGGCCTCACTAAGCGCTTGCTTAATCTCTGAATTCAACTGCTATTCCTCCCGCTAGCTCCTAATTCACCTTGCGCTCGGCGAGCGCCGCGAGGTGTTCCTCATGGTCATCGCGAGTAATCCGGTATCGGCTCACGATCACGAGCCCCACGATGTACAAGCCGCAGTACAGCGGCAAAAATAGCGAGGCTAAGTCAGTGCGAATTTCTCGCGTGACATCATCGACGGACGTTACCCCATCAAGCCCGACAAGAGAGACGATCGTGCCGGCACCCACGATACCGCCAGCCGAGATCGCCTTAGCAGCGAATCCTCGAGCAGCGTAAAAAAGACCCTCCGAGCGTCGGTTAGTCTTAAGCTCACTGTCCTCAACCACATCGGCCATCATCGAATCGAGCAGCACACCGCCAATGATGCCGCAGACCACCTCGACGACGATGAACAGGCTATAAATGTAGAGCGACGCCCAGCTTCCCAGTGGCGGCCAGTAGTCCATCAAGAGCAGGATGTAAGGCATGGGATACAGCGCTATGTTGACCAAAATGGCGCCAATCGCCGCTTTTTTCTTCCCGTAACGCTGACCAAAATAAGGCGCTGCCCAATATGCGATTAGCGGGGATATCAACACCCCTATCGCGGTCACGCTAATCTGTGCACCCGTGAAACCAAAGAAATAAGTGGTGTTGTATAAGTAGAGCGCTGTCCCTAAGCCTCCGGCAATTCCAACCGTGAGCCCGTAGAAAAACAGCGCCGCGAAATTCTTGTTCGAGAGCGACTGGAAAATTTGCATGATTTCACGCCGAATCTCCCTCAACCGAAATGGCTCATCGGGTGGCGGCATTGCGGCTGCGACTTTCTGGGTGCCTGCCGCAGAAACTAGGATTGCTGCAGCAATGACGAGTGCCCCTACTAATCCATAGATGCTATAGCCCGCCTGGACCGCGACTCCGTATGCGCCCACCCAAAACGCAAAGTTAATCATGTGAATGCCATTACCACCGGTCCAACCAAATGCATGACGTAATGCCAGCCATTTGTTTCGCCGGTCGTAATCCTGCTCCAAATCCGGCAGAAGCGCCGTTGACGGCACCTCAAACAGCGTTGTCCCTGTGCGAATCAAAAGTGCAAACACCAGGACGTAAATAAACGTCTGATCTTCAGATGACAGCGTAACGACTGGGTTAAATAGCCCGAAGAAGGTGATTGGCAGCAGGAAAAACGCGGCGTACATAAAGGGATGACGCCGGCCTAATCGGGAGTGGGTTTTGTCAGACCAATGTCCCAAAAAAAGGTCAGAGACCGCGTCCCACAGCATTGCAATAGCCAGCGCAATAGATGCCTTGTAACCGGGTAACCCAAGGACCTGATTGGCATAAATCAAAAGCAAATAACTGAACGCGTTATTTTTAATGCCATAGGCGATTGACGCCGAGCCGTAGAACCAAAAAGTTGGATTTTTCTCGAGTGCTACTGTGCTCATTGCGAGTCCCCTTTCGCGTCCTGCGTTCGCTGACTACGCAGCCTCCATGGAGTCCATCGCCATTCGCCCGCGCCTCGATCGACTATATCCCATCCTGTTTTCGCTTGCCCAGTCAGTTGCGAGGCCTTTGCCTGCCCTAGACCACTCCGATTGAGTCCATTTAAACTGACGTTTTACTCACTATTTGTCGTCATGAGCCATCGCCACAACCAAAGTCACATCGATGCATGGAAAACTACCGGGTTTCTTCTGATACCTGACTTTTTCACCAAAGATGAGATCTCCCCTATTGCGCTTGACTACGAGCGACTTTACGAGGAATTTCGACCTCAATCGAGTCAAGCCGTTGATTTTAAGGGCGAGGGTCAGATCGGGGCCTTCCACGGCAAACAGTTCCTGCATACCGAGTCGCTACCGTTTGATGCAGGCCCGGAGATGAACCTGCTATCGCTCCACCCGGCGCTCATCGCACTCGCCAAGGACTTGCTCGGTGTTCCAGATGTCCACCTCTACCAGTCACATAGTTGGGCGAAATTTACGGGCGAGGCGGACTACGATCAGGTACACCACTGCGATTTCGGCAATCACACATTGACCGTGCCGAGCGACGAGGCAGCCATGCGCTCCGTAGACTTCATCATCTACATCACTGACGTCTCTGATGATTTGGGCGCCCTGCATTATGTCGAGAAAGCAGACAGTCGCCGCATTCTGGGCAAGGATGCCATTACTGCACCACTTGAATCCCAAGCCGCGCTGAAAGCGTGTGAGCGCTCGGCCGCAGCGCCATCGGGCAGTCTGCTCGCGCATAGCATCGATACTTTTCATCGAGGCACTAATCTGACGGCGGAAGGTGGGCACCGATACACCATGACCGCAGGATACAAAGCAGCAGGCAACGACATGGTGAGCTATCACGTTTGGCAGCAAGCCGCGAATCGCCCATGGGATCAAATCATGAGTCACGCGAGCCCATTACAGCTCGCCAGCCTCGGCATTCCCTTACCGGGCGACCGATTCTGGACGGATCGTACGCTCAAATTAACGCAGCGCAGATGGCCCAATTGGGATATGAGCGAATACTTTAGCGCTCATCATGAGGCGGCGGCGCAATCGTCGCAGCACTCACCGTGACTGATTCCGAGGGTCCGGGCTCGCCTCCCCCTTCTTCGCCCAACTCACCAGAACCTGAACGGCCAACAGGAGAGCCAAAGCGGCTCGCGAAACTGAAACGCAGAGCGCAGAGACTGCTTGATAACCCCAAACAACTTGAGCAGGTGCTCAAGCGAGTCGGCCGAAAAAAAGCCAAGCAAGCCACCCGATCGGCAGATCAGTACAGAGGAACGCTTGTCCTCCTGATCGATCTCGTGAGAGATTTCGTCACAGGCCGCTACCGAGACATTTCCCCCAACACAGTTGTGGTCGCGCTCGCTGCGCTACTTTACTTCCTAATGCCGTTTGACGCGGTGCCTGACTTCATCCTGAGCCTCGGAATGATCGATGACTTTGCGATCCTTGCGTGGGTAGCAAAGCACTTCCAGCAGGAACTGACTCACTATCAGAGTTGGCGTGAGAGAGAAGACCCTTCGCCCCATTCAAAATCAGACGACCCCTGATTCAAGCCCACCAGTAGCTGAACTCCCTGAAGTCACCGTTCCCAAGGTTGGTGTAATTAGGACGCCGCGGCTGCCATGGAACGCATCTCGCCCGTTACTCGTCGCAGTTCCATGTGTTTGATTTGCCAGCCGACGCCGGGTGTAAAGACCACCTCATCCAGATAAGTGCCGATGAAGAGCCACACCTGCTCGTCCGTCGTGTCATGCCAGGCTTGGACGTAGCTTTCCATGCTGGCTCGACCATCTGTCACCTGGCAATCAGCATCAAAGGTGATGGATTCGATATCGACCAGCTGGGTGCCAATCAAGTGTTGGGTCGGTCCCATTGGCCCTAGCGCACCAAGCACAACGTCAACCCATCCATCTGGACCATCTGCCGATAGCGGCGATGTTTCCGGGCCTGTGACTGCAAAGGTCGCATCCTTGGCAAATATGGTTCGGTACACCGCGCGACCGGCTTCGACAGACGCGTCATCCGCTAAACCAATCTGATCCGTCGCACGGGCATAGGCACGACGTAAATACTCGATTTGTTGTACGGCGATGGTTTTAGCAAATGCTTCTTGGCACATGACTTGACTCTCTCCTTGAGCAACACCACTTGAGACTAACACCATAAACGACAGAATCAATCGAGCCATTGGTCGTGGCCGGTCGAGCAACGTCTTACTGGTGCTATACCTTATCAAAGGCGATATCCAGACGAGTCAGCCCATGCAGCAGCGCATTTGCTGCAAACTCAGGCTCAGGCGCGCCGTCCGCTAAACGGAAATTCTCCATCCGCTCAAGAATGATTTTGAAGCCAATGTTCATTTCTCGCCTCGACAGCGCGGCACCCAGACAGTGATGCACCCCTTTACCAAAAGCCACTTGTTCCTTGAGATTTGGTCTTGTTAAGTCAAACTTTTCGGGCTCGGGGAACTGATCACGATCTTGATTCGCAGAGGCAAACCGAGCAAACAAGATCGCATCTTTGGGAATAGTGACACCGTGCCATTCGACTTCCTCAGTTGCGCGCCGAAACATGTTCGATGAAGGACTGGAAATGCGCAGCACCTCTTCGACCAGATTGGAGATCATCTGTGGTGAGGAATCATTTTTGAGTAACTCGTACTGATCCGGATTCTCAATGAGCAGCAATATGCCTTCGGTAAAGGACGACGAGGTCGTCTCGTTCCCTGCAACCAGGATTTGCTGAAGCATCGACAACGCTTCCGCATGACTAAGTGGCTGCTCGTCATCGAGGCTCGCATTAACAACTTTAGAAAGAATATCGTCCTGAGGCGCTTTGCGGCGCTCTTCGATTCGCTCAACAAAATAATGCTGGAATTCAACGGTCTCACGCGCTGCCTGTAACAGTCCGTCTCGGTCGAGCTGACCCGACAAATTGCGAATCGCAGCTTCAGTCCACCGCCTGAACAAGTGCAAGTCCTCAACCGGCGCTCCCAACTGGTTAACGATGACACGAAGAGGGAGCGGCACGCCGAACTCCGACAGGAACTCGCACTCGCCCCGGTCAATGAAAGCATCGATTAGGTCGTGGGCGGTTGCCTCGATAAAGGGTTCGAGGGCTTTAAGGCTGGCCGGTGAGAAGGCATTATCGACAAATTTTCGATATCGACGCTGCAACGGCGGATCTTGCGTCAACATGGTTGGGACGTTGGGGTAGCCAGACGCC
>PBWF01000038.1 GCA_002728935.1 Gammaproteobacteria bacterium
ACCGCATCACGCTCATGAAACTAGGGCTCGGCCTCAAGCTCATGGGGCGGGCCAACATGCAGGACCTGATGCGCATCATCATGATCAATATCTACGACGTCATGAATGAGCACTTCGATCATGAAGGCCTGAAAGGCGCGCTGGCGCTCGATGGGATTACGGGAACGAACATGGGCCCCCGCTCTCCTAACACGGTGTTTAGCTACTTACATCGCGCCATTGGTGAACAGTTTGGCATCAAAGGGCCCCAGCAAGTCATCGGCGGCATGGGGCAACTCGGGCTGGCGCTCGCCCAAGCAGCTGAGAGCCTTGGCGCCACCGTTCAACTGGGCACGGCAGTAACAAGCATCAACAAGTCTGATGATCGCGTGACTGGTGTAACTCTCGAAAGCGGTGAATCACTCACTGCAAAGGTAGTGCTGTCTAGCGCAGATCCCAAAACGACGTTTAAGGATCTTGTAGGCTACCAGCACATTGAGACCGGGATGGCGAGGCGAGTCGAGCAATTCAGGACACGCAGCGGAACAGCCAAACTCCACCTGACCTTGAGCGGTTTACCGTCTTTCAATGGCCTAGAGGATAAAGATCTCAGCGAGCGGTTAGTGGTCGCACCGAGCATGGACGCGATTGAATCCGCATTTAATCCCATGAAATATGCGGAGTGCGGATCGAGTCAGGTCTTTGACATCAGTATTCCCACGGTAGAGGACCCATCCCTAGCACCGACCGGTAAACACCAGCTAACGGCTCTGGTTCACTATCTCCCCTACGCGCCAACCGAAGGATGGGACGCACTTCGCCAGAAAGTACTCGATCAATTGATTGAGCAACTGAGCCATTACGCACCGAGCCTTAGACAACAAATCATAACGGGTGAGCTACTCACTCCCGTCGACTTTGATGCAAGCCATGGCATAAACGGTGGCAATTGGCACCACGGAGAACTCGCCATTGATCAAGCCCTCATGATGCGGCCTTTTCCAGGCTCAACCCAGTATCAAACGGCGCTGCCAGGACTTTATTTATGCGGGGCAGGCGCTCATCCCGGGGGAAGCCTCATGGGACTCCCTGGGAAAAATGCCGTGGAAGCGTTGCTCAAGCAAGGAGATTTAGCATGAACGCACCTAAGCGAAACACCATGCTACTAACCACCCCTTTTCACTCGAGGGTGGAGGCTATGTGCGATGTGAATGACTGGGGCAACTGGATGGGTTACACCACACCGAACGCCTACTTTGACGTGGAGCTGGAGTACTTTGCCATTCGCAGCACCACCGGCGTCTTCGATTTATCGCCGATGAATAAGTACCGGATCACCGGCCCAGACGCTGAGGCCTACCTAAATCGCATGGTGACCCGAGACGTTAGCAAGATCCGAGTAAATCGCGTTGGATATGCCGTTTGGTGCAATGATGCTGGCGAGGTCATGGATGATGGCACCATTTTCAGATTGGGCCAAGACGATTTCAGGCTTTGCTCCTACCAACGTGCTGATGAGTGGCTTGAGTGGTGCAAACTCGGATTTGACGTATCCATTACCAACGAGACCGAAGACATCGCGGCGCTTGCGGTACAGGGTCCAACCTCCTGCACGGTTCTCTCACTGCTTGGCCTTGAAGACCTCAATCAGCTGAAACCTTTTGGTATCGCTTACTACACATTCAATGGAGCCCCTCTGATGGTCAGCCGCACAGGCTTCACGGGCGACCTTGGCTACGAAGTGTGGATAGCCCCGGAACATGCAGAAGCGCTATGGGACCAACTATTCGAGCTAGGCCGTGATTACCTCATCAAGCCAATCGGCTCCTACGCCCTTGATATTGCGCGAATCGAAGCAGGCTTCCTACAGGCTCATGTAGACTTCGTGCCCGCCGAAGAGGTAGTTCGACCTGGCCGTTCGCGTAGCCCGCTCGAATTGGGGTTGGAATGGTTAGTCGACTTCAAAAAGCCACTATTCAATGGCCGCTCTGCGCTGCTTCAAGAAAAGGCCAAAGGGTCGCGGTATCGCTTTGCCCTGCTCGACGTAGAGGGTAATAAGCCTGCGCATCACTCCTTTATCTTGAAAGGAGATCAACAAGTGGGCACCGTCACCTCTGCCGCTTGGTGCCCCACTGCTAAATCGAATCTCGCGTACGCGCAAATTGAAATGCCTCATGGCGCGGTCGGCGATGAACTCGTTGCAGAAATCTACTACCAACGCGAGTTGCATTGGACGAGGTTGCTGGCGCCTTGCAAGGTCATCGATGCGCCACTTTTCAACCCCAAACGTAGACGTCAGACGCCGGCACCACCTTTTTAGGGGGGCTCAGGAATACGCTCGACGCTTTGCACGATCAAAGCGCCGCAACCCGCAACAGCATGGACTTGGGAGTTTGATTCATGCGGCTCATTGCCACACACGTTGATGATACCTTCGCTCTTCTTCGCTGTAAGCTCGAGCAAGAAAAAGCGAAACCCCATCGCGCCATCGACCCTTATTTTTACAGATCCCATCTTGTTCATGAGCAAGAACTCGAGCACTTAATTTTCAAAAGCTGGATTTATGCGCTTCACGCGAGCGAAATTCCAAAATCTGGCGACTACCAACTCCTGGAAATTGGCGAGGACAACGTCATCGTCGCGCGTGGCGAAGACGGGAAGGTTTACGCGATGCACAACATTTGCAGGCATCGCGGCGCGCGGGTCTGCGAGGCCAAGTCGGGCAACNGGAAGACCTTTGTCTGCCCCTACCACGGCTGGGTTTATAACCTTGACGGTAGTCTTAAGGCGGCTCGAGAAACGCACATGATGAGCAATCTCGACCATAGTTCCATGGGGTTAAAGCGTATTCGCTGCGAAACCTTCATGGGTCTCGTTTTTATTAATTGCGATGAGGATGCTGGAGACATTGTGTCGGCACTCACGCCTTTAACTGAGCCGTTGGGTGCCTATGATTTGGACAACGCTCAGGTTGCCCATAAACAAACGTACCGAATCAACGCGAACTGGAAGCTGGTTCTTGAGAACTATCTTGAGTGTTATCACTGCGCAACCTCGCACCGAGCCTATGCAAAGCTCCATACACTGAAAGACTTGGATGAAAAATCACGGCCAATTGTTAATGCCATGCTCGAGCGCGCAGATGAGGTAACGGGGGTACCCGGTATTTCAAAAGAACATACTAAGATTTATCTCGACGCAGAAAGTTTCGGCGCTTGCGCGCACACCATGCGCTATGGGCTGTTCGATGGCAACGTCACCGGTAGCGAAGACGGTCAACCCGTTGCCCCACTGATGGGTCAGTTTCAAGACTACGACGGTGGTGCAGGCGACTACCAGATGGGGCCGCTCACGTTCATGCTGAACTATCCCGACCACTGCGTGCTCTATCGCTTTTTGCCTAGGTCACTAACAGAAACTGACGCTGAACTGGTTTGGTTTGTACGCGGCGATGCNAAGGCTGGGGAGGACTTCGATGTTGATCAGGTGACTTGGCTCTGGCATCACACCACACAAGAGGATGAGTACATCATCATGCGCAATAGCGAGGGAGTAAACTCGCGCTTCTTCGAACCCGGCCCTTACCACCCAGAATTTGAATTCACCCTGCAGGAATTTATCCGCTGGTACCTTGCAACGCTCGAGCGGACGCTCCCAGACCTCGCGCACACGTAGATCGCCTGATATTCCTTTTGACTGCGTGCGCTGGCTCATACGTGTGCGCTAGCTGAGGCCCTAACACATAAACGGACACTCCTCGCTCCAGATACTACCTCCTCAATACTAGGAGCTCTCGGGACGACCAGGTCGAAGCTCGACCGCTAATCGCTTACATCCTTGACGCGAATCATCATTCTCGCTTCACTGCCCCTACTGTCTAAGGAAATTATTATGCGCATTGGCATCGGCGGCATTAATCATGAAACCAACACGTACTGCGCGAAGCCCACACCGCTGTCAGCATTTCCGAGACTAGCAGGCGAGCGACTCCTTGAGCGCGCAGGTACTGAAACCGGGCTCGGTGGCGCCATCGACACCTGTCATCAGATGGGCCTTGAGCCCATTCCACTCATGTTCGCCTGGACCCAACCATCGGGGACTATAGAGGCAGCGGCTTACGATCAAATGAAGCAAGAACTGCTTGAAGCCATCGCCTCAGCGTGGCCATTAGATGGTCTTTATCTCGATTTACATGGAGCAGGCGTCGCAGAGGGAATTAGCGACTTGGAAGGCNATCTCGTTAAGGCTATTCGTGAGCAGGTTGGTTCTATTCCAGTGGTCGCGACCTTTGATCTGCACGGCAACGTGACGCAGGCGATGGCCGACCAGCTCGACGGGGTATTCGTGTGTCATGAATATCCGCACATCGATTTCCATCTTCGCGCCAAAGAGGCGATCGAACTGCTAATCCAGGTCAGGGACGGTCTAAANACCGAGCGGCGAGTCGTATCCATTCCGATGCAGATGCCCACGACAACCACCTTCCACGGTATTGGCAAATCATGGATTGAGCGCGTCAAAGCCGCCGAGCAATCGGAGCAATTGATTAATATCAGTTGGTTCCACGGCTTTCCGTTTGCGGATACACCACATGTCGGTGTACATCTCGTGCTGACGGGGGAGGCAAACAAGCACAATCTTGGCGCCATTGGTGAATCCCTGGCTGAATCCATCTGGGCAGAGCGGGAGTCGTTTCGGGTGCCGGGACTGTCCGCGTCTGAGGCGCTTCACGATGCTTTAGATAAATCCCATGCCGGCCCNGTGGTCATCAATGAGACCTCCGACAATCCGGGCGGAGGTGCGCCAGGCGACGGCACCCATCTGCTTCAAGCAATGTTAAAGGCCGATGAGGCCAATACNTGCTTTGGCTTTATTGTCGACCCGGAAGTCGCCGAGCTCGCGCATGAAATCGGTGTTGGCGGCCATATTGAAACCCAGCTTGGCGGGAAAACGGATGATCTGCACGGCGAACCTATCCCCATATCGGCTTACGTGAAGGCACTGCACGACGGGCGCATCATCTTGCAAGCGATGATGCGAGGAACACCGCTTCATTTAGGCCCAATGGNGCGCTTGGTCATCGGCCAAGTAGAGGTGATCGTCGCCTCCAATCGCTCGCAGACGTTTGACCCCGAACCCTTTCTCGCGCTGGGCATTGATGTGAACCGTATGAGGGTCATAGCGCTCAAATCTTCAAATCATTTCCGCGCGGGTTTCAAGGACATCGCAAAACAGATCATTACGGCTGATACTCCAGGGATGACAACCCATCAGGTAGAAATCTTCGAAAAGACGGCCTCGCCTTACGCCTTGTGGCCCAAAGNGCCGGACGCGCCGCTGGTTTTCTTCTCCTAAAAGACTCGATAGAGGGTTTTAGACTGACTAGTGCTCACCATTNATCAACCGATTGGGGAGTACCCGCTCAACGATCGGCTGGGCCGCCTTATCAATGGGCAGATCTAACACCATCTGCGTTGCCAGCCTTGCCATCGCCGGCGCGCTCTGAACNCCATACCCACCCTGCCCTGCGAGCCAATAAAACCCCTTNAGCCTNGGGTCTGGTCCAACCACAAAGGTGCGATCANGTGCGAAGGTCCGCAACCCNGCCCACGTATGCGTGGGTGCTGCATCTGGATGATCGATAATCTGCTGGTAGCGATCGATGGCGATGGCGACATCAATTTCTTCTGGTTGCACATCGCAAGGAACAGTGTCCGTCTCATCCGCGGGCGATACCATGAGTTGACCCGCCTCGGACTTGAAATAGACCTCCTCATCGATGTTGATCAACATCGGCCACTCATCGACATTCCAATCTGCTTGCGGCTGAACAAGACACGCCGTGCGTCGTTTCGGAATTAGACCGAGCGATGGGAGTCCCGCTAATTGACCGATATCATCCGCCCAAGCACCTGCCGCATTGACAACTTTCGTGGCTCTCACGGTCAGGCCATTGGCGCAGCCGACTTCCCAACCCTGCGCTAATAAGGTCACTGCCATCACCTCAGCATCGACNCGGAGATCGGCCCCATTCTGTCGCAATTGACGCCTGTAACCTTGAAGAATGGCGTGAACATTCAAATCGCCGCCCTCCGCATCAAATAGCCCGTGCTCGCAATGTTCTGTCAGTGGGGGAACTCGCCGCCTNATAGCATCGCGGTCGAGCTTCGCAAGTCGGGGCTGCGCAGCTTGCATCCGCTCCACCGCCTGCCTTTGATCAGCCCGCGCTACAAACAACGAGGCACGCGGCGTGAGTAACTGATCATCAAAGTAGGAAGCTGGATGCAGATAGTCTTCGGTACTTANCTTCGTGAGCAGTTGCACCACCTCGTTGCCATAAGCTGGCGCGAAATAGGCGGCGGACCGGCCGCTCGAGTGATAACCGGACTGCGACTCGCGCTCGAGGACTAGGACCTCAGCCGACTGGCTGATGCCTGCCGCAGCAGATAATCCCGCAACTCCGGCACCAATGACTACTACGTCAACGTTGATCACATATCCTACTCTTTGCACTCGGATACTCGATGCTATGCTGCAAAGGGAGGCTGATCAACGCTGTGCTCGATACCATTGGTCGATCATCCAATTAGAAGGCAGCCAACGTACGACTGGTGGTGTTGCAATAGCGGTGAGCCAGCTACTCGCGTCTTGATTCATGAGGAATAAGACAGGTCGCACTGGAGTCTTAGGCGACTGGATGCGGTCACAGGGCCGAGCCGCTTCAAGTCCTGTACAAACAGTTGTAAAAGATACCGCTCNCTGAAAACAAACTACACATCGTTTCTTATCGATACTGAAACAACCGCACATCAACCGAGCCGATGTACCGCCATGAACAGAAAGAATCTTTTCGCAATCGTAGGATTGATCATAATTACCTATCTTGCTTTTCACTCGGTCGTGGATTCTTCAGGAAGACATTTCATCTCCATGAAAGGTTGCGAAGTCGCGAATGGCGGCATCAAGGAATCCTGTCGACACGCGATGCTCGGAATCCCCCTATTTTGAGTCGCGCGTAACCTGCACTTAACTCATTAGCAATGAGTAGGTGGCCAATTGTGTAACTCTTTAAAGCCTCAAGCGTTCACTCTGGATAGCCGACTCATTGCTGCGCCCATCAACCGCCTAGAACCGGAAAAGCCGCACCGGAGAGTGCCAAGCCAAAAGAGATCTGCGATGATCAAGTGTGACTGACATCAATGATGCCCTGGCTATAAGGAGCTGCACGCATGAGCGAACTGACCTATTTCGAACGACGAAAAATACAGATGGAATATGCAGTACCCCTCATTCGTGACCTTCAGGCCATCCTCGGAGAGGAGACGATCCTAAAGGCCCTTGAAGAACGCACGCGGAGACAAATCGAGACAACCCCACAAGGGGGCGAGCCAGACTTCTCGCGCATGGCAGAAGGCACCAAAAGGTTCGCTGCGGGTGATGCCTTGCAGTACGAGGTGATCGCGGCAGACGATGCCGCATTTGACATGAATGTTCATCAGTGCCAGTACGCAGGGATGATGGAGGCGCTGGGCGGCCGAGATATCGGGCACCACCTAGTATGCAACGGGGATTTTGCTGCAGCCAAGCGCATCGGTATGCGTCTCGATCGCACGCAAACNAAGATGCAAGGAGCAGACTTCTGCGATTTTAGATACCGCGCGAGCACTTAAAGTAATTGCGAGGCTCGGAAAACCGGGCACTACGCTACTATAGCAGACAGACCAAAACCACCNGACAGTAGACGCNACCAGGACCAATGCACTGAGCAAAATGAAAGTTTACAAATTAGCTTTCGCAACAAAAGGACGAGAAAAGATGATCANCGCACAGGCTATTAGGACCGAATCACAGGCTAACTGTAATAGGACCGATTTTGTTGGTTATCAGCGACCCGGTTCGAGAATGACGCTTTTTACTCGGGTTTGCGTGTTTTGGCTCATTGGCTTTTGGTCCATCGCGAGCGCTTCACCGTCGACCAAACCGCTCCCGGATCGCGCAGAACTGATCGATAACATCCTGTCCGAGCGGATTGAAACCGTGCTACCAGGCCTCATGCGGCGCTCGGGNCTGGACTGCTGGATCATGGTGTCTCGTGAATACAACGAGGACCCCGTCCTCAAAACCTTCCTGCCTTCGAGTTGGTTCTCGGCCCGCCGGAGAACTATCTTAATGATTTTTGATCACGGGCCGAATCAGCCGCTTGAGACCCTNGCCGTTGCTCGATATGCCGTCGGAAAGCAATTTGAGAGTGCCTGGGATCCTGAATCGATGCCCGACCAGTGGCAGCGCGTGCGCANGCTCCTCGANGAGCGGCAACCAACGCGCATAGGCATCAACGTATCGGAGACCTTCGCGCTCGCTGATGGATTGACCAAGACCGATCATGAAGCGCTCGTTGGCGCTATTGGCCCCCATGCCGACAAACTGACGTCTGCAGAGGATTTAGCTGTGGGATGGCTCGAAACGCGATCGCAGACCGAAATCGAGCTGTACCCTGAAATCGTCCGCCTCGCACACGACCTCATCGCACGAGCCTTCTCGCTGGAAGCCATTACCGTTGGGGAAACCACAACCGAAAGACTCGAATGGTGGATTCGTGAAGCAGCGCTCGAGCAGAACCTCGGGCTGTGGTTCCATCCTTCTATTTCCAANCAATCGATGCAGCAACACCAACCCANGGCCCAAGCGGGTTCAACCNCTGGATTGGCCGACGTTATCCAACCTGGCGACCTGCTTCACATTGATTTTGGCATTACTTACTTAAGGCTTAACACCGATACCCAGCAGCACGCTTACCTATTGCGAGAGGGAGAGACGGAGCTGCCAGCTGAACTTCAAGTCGCTTTTGATCGCGGCAACCGGCTGCAAGACATCCTGATGAGTGAGTTTGAGACTGGGCGCTCAGGGAATGAGATTTTGCTAGCAAGTCTTAGTCAGATGCAAAGCGAAGGGATCCACGGCAAGATCTACACTCACCCGCTTGGCTACCATGGTCACGGGGCGGGACCAACCATTGGCTTGTGGGATCAACAGCGAGCCATACCTGGCGGGGGCGACTATCCCCTTTACCCCAACACTGCGTTTTCCATCGAACTATCCGCGACGTCAGATGTGGCCAATTGGGAGCAAGCCGTTCGGATCATGCTCGAGGAGGATGCATTCTTCGATGGCGAGCGCACCTATTTTCTTGATGGCCGGCAGGAATCACCCATTCTGATACCGTACCGGTAGCTGGATTGGTAGGAATAGCTTTACAAAAACCGGCTTAGATAGACTCACCAAAACCTAGGTTCAACCATTCAGCGGCGTGATATTCGCCGACCTGAAGCCGAAAACGCTATATATATATGGAGTAAATGCCGCCTAGGAGCATNAATTAAATGGAGCANACGAAGCAGGTTGAGATTCTAAAAGCGCTGATGCAGCAGCTCGACGAGGGCAAGAACATCGATGCTGGCGTTCAGTACCGCCATCAAACTAAAGCCTATGTTTGTACTGACCGGGCAGCAAAGGAAGAGAAACAATTTTTCAAAAACCACCCTCAACTCATTGGATTATCTGGAGATTTACCAAAAAAGGGCAGTTACTTAGCCCTCGATGACTTTGGGGTGCCCATTCTTGCAACGAGAGACAAGGATGGCCAATTCCGAGCCTTCCTAAACGCGTGCAGGCATCGAGGAGCACGTCTTGCGAGCGAACCAAGGGGCCGCGCGAGCGTATTTATGTGTCCATTTCACCAATGGAGCTACGCGCCAACAGGCGAGCTCATCAACATTCCTAATGAGGACCATTTCGGCGCAATCGACAAGTCTTGTCGGGGACTTATCGAACTCCCGGCTGTTGAGCATCACGGGCTCCTGTTTGTTCATCCTGACAGGGATGGCTCGTTAGATCCAATTCAACTACTCGGACGTGAACTATCCAACGAATTCAGCACGTACCAGGCGCACCGCTTATGCAATGCCGGTGAAACAACTATCGCCAAGCGACTCAATTGGAAGCTGGCCAATGATACCTTTGGAGAGACCTATCACTTTGGCAAGCTTCATAAAGACACCTTAGGTCGCCTCTTTTACGGCAATAACCTACACTTTGAGTGTTTCGGCAGACATCATCGCTTTGTCACTGCTAGTCGAGGCATCGATGCCATCCGCGAGCAACCAGAGAGCGAATGGAAAATCGCTGATGGCACCTTTGTGCTTTATCACCTTTTTCCGAACATTCAGTACCTTATAAGCGAGCATACCGCCACACTCATCAGGATCTACCCTGTGTTAGGCAACCCCTCCTCTTCCGTAACTCGAATCAGCTTCTACTATTCGCCAGAGTTGATGGAGTACGCCCAAAACCGAGATGCAGGTGCGAAAGCCGTCGGGGACGTCTATGAGCCAGGCAATGATAGAGGGGGTAACGTGGAAGCTAATCTAGAGGTGTTCAAGTCGACCATCGAAGAGGAGGATTACGTGATGGGTGAAATGCAGCAGCGCGCTGCTGAGGATGGCACCTTAGATGAGATTATCTTTGGCAGAAATGAGCCTGCACTCCATCACTTCCACACAAGTTTTAATGAGGCACTAGGCGAACCTCCACTTGAGAGACTATAGCCCCGGATACCATCTCGAGATGCTTGGATCGGATCAATTTACTATGTCGAAGCTCTACAAAAGCAACTTCCCGGAGCTCGCGATCGCCTCACCACGAAAACGAAAATAAGTAACTGACCAGGTCCAGCGCTGGAGAATCTATCCGAAAGAAAGCTACCGAAGCTCCAGGAGCGGCAGCAATACTAATTATGGATGTACCGCCAGCAACATGCATGGAGACTCTTCAGCAACACATAGCGCTTGGTGCTAGTTACTCCTCAGGGATGGTACTGGCTGCAGGGGAGAGACAAATTTAGTAGTAAAGAATCGATAAGCTCGCCAATATAAAGTGTGATTGTCCGAATCCAGACTTGCAGAATCAAGAAAACAAACAGGGAAGGCATCGATTGGAAACTCTCGATATAAATGATATCGGTTCTGTTCGATTGGTTGAGCTCAACAGACCAGATGCTCTCAACGCACTGAATGGACAGATGGCTAAGGAACTTGCAGAGATGTTCGCATCAGCTGCTATTGATGATAGTGTCAAAGTCATAGTGCTTACTGGCAAAGGCAGAGCGTTCTGGGCAGGTGCTGACCTGAAGGAGCCTGCAGAGGCTCGGGCCGAATGGTTTGGGAGGATGATAGAGTCTGCCATTGATTTACCAAAACCCTTTCTAATTGCCGTGAACGGTGTTGGGGTAGGTATTGGAGCTACTATCTGCGGGCTTGCCGACGCTGTCTACATGGCGGATAAAGCGCGTCTGCGCTGCCCGTTTTCAGCTCTTGGGTTAACCGCTGAAGCAGCCAGCACAATCACTTTTACGCAAAGTATGGGCAGACAAAGGGCGTCCTGGTTCTTGCTTGCCTCCGAGTGGATGTCAGCCCAGGAATGCGTCGACGCCGGGCTTGCACTAGGTGTTATCGAGTCGGACAAACTAATCAGCTACGTTATGACCCAGGCGGAAAAACTCGCCGCTCTGCCTCTCGCTTCACTGGAGCAGACTAAGGCGCTGATCATGGATCCTATCCGCGACCAGCTCAAGCAAAACGTAAGAGCAGAAAACGCTGCCCTTGCAAACCTACGTGGTGGCGACGCCAATCGGGAAGCGCTTCTCGCTTTCCAAGAAAAGCGAGATCCCGATTTTTCTGGTCTTTGATTCGACTAAACAGGTTATCTGGAGTAAAAAGATGAAGATCCAACTTCGCCAAATCTGCCTTGTAGCCCGTCAACTGGAGCCCGTTATCGAAGACCTAACTGATGTCCTTGGCATTAATCAATGTTACGTCGATCCAGGGGTCGGCCAATTCGGTCTTGAAAACGCCTTGATGCCCGTCGGTCGTAATTTTTTGGAGGTGGTCGCGCCGATTCAGGAAGGCACAGCCGCCGGGCGTTATCTTGATCGTCGTGGTGGTAACGGTGGCTATATGGTAATCACCCAGGCTGACAGCAGGGAGACACAGCAAAGAGTTCGCCAGAATGCGCTAGATAATGGGGTTCGGGTTGCTCACGAGTCACAGCGTGGTGACTGGAATCTCTGTCAGTTACATCCTGGTGACCTGAAAGCTGCCTTCTTTGAAATTGAATCGGATGCCCACAATGATTTTGACGGTTATTGGCATCCCGTTGGCGGTCTAGGTTGGGAGGGCGAGGTGAAGCAAGATGTGACTTTCAATTTCAAAGGCCTGGAACTCCAATGTGATGATCCGCTGGAATTAGGGGAACTTTGGGCCAAGGTTGCGGGGCTTGATCTCCAACATCGCGGCAACCACTTCGCCATGGAACTCAACAATGCCACAGTCAGATTTGTCGAAGCTACTGACGGTCGAGGTCCCGGATTGAGCGGAATTGATATCGACGTCGCAAATCGAGAACGATTGCTATCTCGAGCAGATAGGAAAGGTGCGGTAGTGAGTGAAGATCAAGTCGACATCTGTGGCGTTCACTGGTACCTACACGACATCTAGTCTAGTAAGTCCGAGGTACCCTCGCCCAGACCGGGCGCCGGTCTGTTTGCCGCAACTTCGTAATCTAATTCACCGTCAACCTGGAACGGCGAGCGAATCTCTCTAATCCTGCCTAATCTCTCGTCATCATAAATATTAAACATGCCCACAGCAGCGAGATGCTCGTCTCGCAAGAGATCTTCAAGGCTATTGACTGTTGAGTGAGGAATGTCTGCCTCCGTCAGGAGCAATTGCCATTCCTTTGTCGATTTTGTTTTGGCGATCTCTGAAATCTTGGCATACAGCTCATCAATATTCTTACTTCGCAATATGGGATTCGTCACCTTGCTGGAGGTTTGCCATTCAGGCTCATCGCTGAGTTCAAAAAATCGGATCCAGTGCTTTGTACTATAGGGAAGGATCGCCAGGTAGCCGTCGCTAGTTTTGTGGGGTCGGCGGTTTTCCGTCATTAACCGCTCGTAGCCTAACTCGCCCTCCTCAGGTACCAGAGAATGACCAGCCAGGTGCTCGGACAATAGGAACGAAGCCATGGTTTCGAACATAGGAACTTCAATACAAACACCTTTGCCAGTTCGTGCCTTGTGTATCAAACCGGCCTGGATTCCCATCGCCAGATGCAGACCAACAACCTTGTCGCAAGCAATGGTCCGAACAAACTGTGGCGCGCCCGAATTATCTGCATTTATAGCCGCTAGACCCGATCGTGCCTGAATAATGTCATCATAAGCGGGTGCGCTCCTGTCCGGTCCTCGCTCACCAAAGCCAGGTGAATAGCAATACACTAGATTTGGATTAATCGCTTGCAGGGCCTCATAGTCAGCGCCGAGACTCGCGGCAGAGCTGGGTCTCATGTTGTGAACCAGCACGTCAGCATTTCCAATCAATTTCCGCAGCGATTTCTGCCCTTCCTCGGACTTCAGATCCAGCACAATAGAACGTTTATTGCGATTGAAATTCATAAACCCTGCGCCAACATCCTCAGTGCGACCAGGGCGCACCGCACGGAAGACATCACCCTCCTCGGATTCAACTTTGATGACCTCAGCACCCAGATCTGCCAGCAGTTGCGTTGCATAAGGTCCAAGGACGATTGTCGTCAGGTCAATGATTCGAATACCGTCCAGCAGTTTAAACATGAATACCAATCGCTCAGTTGACAGCTGTCCAAAATTCCCGGTGCCGCTTGTCTGGGTCGTCAGCAATATAGCAATACTCATCCAGTATGAGGCATGACCGGCTGTCATCGTAGATCCGCCACTCCGGCAAGCCCGCTCCATTGGGGTCACCGGTTCTCACGAACTCGATCAACGTACCTGACCACTTGAGAGCCAGATCTTTAACGACCGGGTCTCGTCGGTCATGGAATATTCTTGAAGGAGTATCAGGGTTACCAAACGCATTGAATGTGAAGGCCATTTCGGAAGAGTGCGTAGCACCGAAGTGCTTGGTTTCCGGCAAGCTTGGCGCCAGATCAAATCGGTACAGCCAACCACCTGCCCCTTGCAACGCAGATAACTGAGCAACGTCCATGCAGATCTTACGGAACATATCCGTCCAAATCATTTCATGGATAGATCCCTCGGAAGCATCAAAATAGAACTCACGAAGTGCTGCCTGGTACCAAGCAGGATTTTCACCGTACAACATATCCGTTGCCAAATAATCATTTAGCTTAGGATAGTGGTCCTGTGCTTCGTCTTTACCCAATGTATAAAGGGTACCTTCTCGGGCATTGGTACCAGCAATCAGTGGCACACCGGCTTCGCCTCGTGCCTTTATTGCGTCAGCCGTCGATTTTGTGATCACAGAGCCATCAACCGTAATTGCCGCTGGTAAACCTGACCGAACGATCTCTTCTGCTGTCATCGACATCAGGTGCTCTGCGCAGGCATCAGCATCAATTTTCAAACGATCTGCAATCGCAGCCGACTGGTCTTCCGATGGTCTGTAAGCGGCAGTTGCACTGTGCGCAATCGCTTTATGGAAGAGACAGTCTGCAGCAGGTGCGCCCAGCAGACCAAGAACAGAAGAGCCACCCGACGACTCACCAAAAATGGTCACGTTTCCAGGGTCCCCGCCGTAGTCTTCGATGTTCTGCCGTATCCAGTTCAATGCAAGGATCATGTCCTTGAAGCCATTTGAGGCCGAACCCTCGAATTCAGGCCCCTGGTCAGACAGATCCAGGTGGCCGAAGGCACCGACCCGAAAGTTGAGAGTAATAACGACCACATTACCCTGAGGCGCCAGTACCGAGCCATCATATTCATTGCCAGAACCGCCCCTGAATCCACCGCCATGTATCCAGACCATCACCGGAACCAGTCCCGATGACCTTTGGCCTGGGGTGTAAATATTCATGAACAGACAGTCTTCGCTAAGGGCCCCGTATATCCGCTGACCAAGCATTCCTGCCTTGTCTTCCTGCATGGCACGGTTGGGGAACTCGTTTGCCTCCCAGACACCCTCCCAGCCGCCAGCCATCACCGGTGAGTGGAATCGTTTTGGTGGCTCGCCATAACGGACACCGAGATACACCCGGCATCCGCGATGATCAAAACCCCTGATCTGACCGAGACGAGTCTGAAGAATACTCATTCGACCACAGGCACTTTTTCTCTCACTTCCCGGGGCACCTCCTAGGGTCTGCCTGCCGGTGCTAGACCAAACCAGATTGCCTGATCTGCTTCCCTGTCCCGCATGGCTCGCCGGGCCTCTAGGATGAGCCGGCCTGCCTCGGTACCATCGTAAAACCATTCCTCGGTTGCCCAGGGTTCAATCGGACCTTCCGCCAACTCGCAGGCCAGTTCCTCATAGTAGGCTCTTATGTCATGAACCGTTCCATACATCGACCCGGCCGGAAAACCAACTTCGTCCCAGTGTTCACCATCGACAATCCTGACAAATCTCTCAAGTGCATCCGGCACCTGACCGGCACTGATCTGCATCCCAACGGAGGTTCTGCCGTTCTTCTCACTGGCGCGGTCATAGGCCTGCTTCAGGGCCCTAGCTTCGTCAACAGCGGGATGCAGCTCCGTATCCATTCTCGGCGGCAGAGAACAGACAAGTGGTTCGCCCCCGGTTGAGCTGATACTCCGGGGAAACTCCCTAATTACAGGACCGTTTGATTCATTCAGCAAACTGAAAGCCGCGCGCAAAACCTCGTGCTGGAATTGCTTGTCCCCTGGCTTGCCCAGCGCTCGACCTACCGGGAAGGCAGTATAGAGAGCTCTTGGAACTTTCATTCGTTCTGCCACCTCTTTCATTGGCGTCAGGACGACGGTTGCCAACCCAGCGGCTTCAAAAACGTGAGCCAGCGTACATACGGTACGCGGACAGAGGGGTCAGGTACCCGTAAGCAATACAACATCGACCCCCTCATCGAGCATTTCTCTCGCACAATGGGGTCCGGAGTCCAGGCGGATTTCCGACACGGTCACTGACTGGTTACCCGCGAAAGCGTAGTGGTTATCCGCAACATCACCAATGACGGCGTCCTCAGCCAGTTCCTCAAGACGATCAATCGGGAAAACAACATTGATATCTGCAGCGAAACCGCCCCGGTCAAAGTTGACACTGTGATGTCCGAGGGCCAGGTCCCTCGCAGCTCTCGGCAGGGTCTCGTAATGATAGTCGCTGTCACCCAGTTCAAATCCGTCACGTCCCACCCTGTGAAGAGCAGCTGTTGTGACAATTGCCACCTTCGCAATGTCCAGTGATTTTGGTTCATTGAAGCTGGTCTCATCGAACTCGGGTAGGGGCATACCTGCCGCAAACTTAGCAATCGCTGCCTCGTCTTTTCCAAAGACACTCATTTCAGATTTGCTCCTCAGCCGAAATTCTTATGCGGGTTTGACCCGGACCGCGTTGGTCGCCGTTCGCCCTTCTTCAGAGACGAGCGCTATCCCGCCACAGGTCAGTTCTGAATCCGTTGCCTCCAGAATCATCTTGCCGTTGAGGCTACCCGTGATCCTTTCGCCATTAACCGTGAGGCCAAGTTCAATCGTGTCACCAAACGCCCACTCAAATTCAGCGTTTGCTAGGACAGTTTCATCGTTAACCATTTTCACGAGTCGAACCTTCTGGTCCTGGCCAAGGAGAAGGCCATAGTAACGTCTCATTCCCTGAACCCTGGCGGCAATCCCGGCAGCTTTTGCCATATGAGGTGTCACATCAGCCGTCACTGAATAGTTCTGCCAATCACGGGTACCCTGGATGATGAGTCCACGCCCCTCGTTCTGCATGAGACGAAACGACTCGACAAAGGTCCAGAGTTCGTCGACGCCATTAACCCAGGCACGGCGCCACATCAATGTTGGGTTTTTCCCTCTCGGCGCTGAGGGTTGCTGAAAAGTCACGTTCGGTTCACCGGACCATGACAGGTAATCCAGGAAGACCACGTCACCACCGGCAAGTTCAACACCAATTTCAAACACCGGCTGAACATCGGGTACCGGCATACTGAAATCGACACCTGAATCCGTTAGCGGCACTGATTCACCGCGGCTGATAACCACTTCGTCGTTCTCGCCGTAGGCGGCAACGTAAAGATTAGCGGACCCTGACCCGCTGATCCGTCCCTGTATGGTTTGCCCGGGGTAGACACGCGGTGAGGCCATCAGCGCATACCCCTTGCCATCGAAGTAACGGGCCGTGTCCACTGATGGCGTAAACACAGGTGTACCAAATCTGGTTTCGGCGTCGCCCTGCAATCTCAGGGATCGCTGACCGAGCGAGCTGTGACCTTCGACATTGGCGATTTCCCCCGCGCCCGACGTTACCGTAAAGCCCTGTACCGATCCCGGAAACTCAAAGTGAAACGGGGCATTACCCTTGGGTTGCCACAGTTCTTCAGCGGCCAGGGCCCGCCCGGAGTTAATAATCTCAACCGCTTCCCGTGCACAATCTGAAATGCCCCAGGTCGGGTCTGCCGTCGGGATATAGATCCTGTCGGCCACAGGACCACGCCAGTCAGCCCCCTTGTTCAGGCCAAGGTCAATACCCTGGATACCGTTTTTGATACCCATGAGGCAGCCAACGTTGCCGGAATTACAGTCGGTATCCCAGCCGCAGGTATTGATGATTTTCATGGTTTCGGAAAAATCATCTTCACCATGAAGCAGTGAATGAATGATCAGGCCATGGTTCGGCACCATGTGACAGTTGCCACCATACTTGTCATAGCCGTAATCAGCAGCCAGCATTTCCCGGGTGGCGCGCCAGTCCGGTTCTTTGGCGTGCCAGGTGCGGACATCGTCAATCAGTCTGCGAATCACTGAATCCGCTGGAATGTAATCGAGCGCCTTGTCGAGCAAGGCATTGGTATCCTGCTCAACAAACGCCATGGCTTCGAGGACCGCCATGACAACGGCACCATAAACGGCTTCGCCATCATGACTGACCCTGGCTGCTTTCTCTGACAGTGCGGCTGCCTGGTCCGGATCGCCGGGTGACACCATGGCCCAGCCATCAATAAAAATCTGGGCGCCAATCTGCTCGGCAACAACCTTCCCATTTAATGCCATCGAACCACTGTCCGGTGCCTGAATGCCGTTTTTCAAACGAAGGTAGGCAGTGTGTTCAGTCGAGTTGCCAAGGCCACCCCACCAAAGGATCGTCCGTTTCTCGATCAGGTAATTGAGCCAGCTTTCACCTATCTGTTGCGCCGTGATGTCTGCATTAAACTCATTGTCCGCAAGCGCCCTGACAAAGGTAAACGTACCGGAAATATCGTCATCGGTTACGATGAGCGGTACGTTCAATTTGTCATGAACGTAGTACTCGATGTCGCCCAGGTGTTCCTGGATTCTTTCGTAAGTCCAGCCTTCAAAGGGCCGACCGAGATAAACGCCGATAACTTTGCCCAGCACGCCCGCGTAAACACGTTCGGCATAATCGTCAGGTAGATAAGCACCCATACTTGCACCCTGGAGAAAAAAAAGACTATATCAAGGCCTATGAGCGGACGTCAGACGGAATTGGGTGAACTCACCCATTTTGTTTTTCCTTTCGGGCATGCATTTTTGCTACATTTAAAGATTCTTTTCAGAGAGCCAGGAGATGTCAGAAAATCCTTACTCGCCAAGGGCTTTTTTCACCGGCCTGGGAGATAAGTTACCTAGGGTTTTACTGTCACCGCAGAAGTATGTCCAGGGTCCTGGTGTACTAAATCATCTGGGTGAGCACCTTTCACTGCTGGCCGTTGAAAAAGTAGCCGTGCTCGGCTCCAAACGATGTCTGGAGAATGAAGCCGCAAGGGCAATCAACAGCATCAAGTCCGTTGGAATTGACGTGGCCATTGCACAGTTCGGTGGCGAGTGTTCTCTTTACGAGATCGAAAACCAAGTCGAAACCCTAAGTCCAGAAAAACCAGACTTCCTAGTTGCTCTTGGCGGCGGAAAAACCGTAGACGCGGGAAGATGTATTGCCGAGCGTCTAAGTGTTCCGATCGTTATCGCGCCAACGCTGGCTTCAAACGATGCTCCCTGTTCTGCTCTTTCTGTCGTGTACACAACAGAGGGTGTACAGGAGTCAGTCGAATTCTTTGCCCGAAACCCAACGCTCGTCATCGTCGATACAGAGGTTGTTGCCAACGCAGACGAGCGCTACCTTGTTGCCGGGATCGGCGATGCCATGGCTACTTGGTATGAAGCGAAGGTCTGCCGAGCTAACACAGCCGCGGTTACCCCTGCAGGCGCTAGACCAACTCTAGCAGCCTACGCGATGAGCATGATATGTGCTGAGACACTTTATGAATTCGGAGAAGAGGCCGTAGCCGCGGTTGCTGAGAGTAGAAACAACGATTCACTAGAAAAGGTTGTCGAAGCCAACACATTGCTCAGTGGCATCGGTTTCGAAAGTGGTGGACTGGCCATGGCTCATCCGCTGGCACTGGCCTACACTCGAATTAATCGCGTTCACAACAACTACCTGCATGGAGAAATCGTCGCCATAAGCACAATGGCTCAGCTTGCCTTGGAAGAATCGACAGATATGCACAAGGCAGCTCGCTTCTTTGCGCGTATTGGTTTACCCGTCCACCTTGGCCAGCTTTCCATGTCGCCGGACAACCTGGACGAACTCGACATACTGGCTGAAGTCACAATGACGAACCCAAACGCCCATCATATGCCGATGAAACTCAGCCACAGTTTGATTAAACAGTCCATCCTTGATGCTCATCATGTTGGCGTCAAAATCTCTGATGAAGTGGGGGATCAGGCTTACCGGCGCCTTCATCATTAAATTCCGGCAAGCCGCCCGGCAACTAGTTGCTCGAACGCTGGCAGGTCTTTCCAGTGCATTGCACAACGCACCTGCTGAGCACTTTCATCGACCACCATCATGGCATCATCGGCTACACGAATCGGCAAAGTTTCCATTTCCAGCAGGTCTTCCGAGAACGCCATGTAAACGGCAACAGTGTCGTACAGAATCGAGGACCGATGCTCGACATCAAAATCTTCCATACCCTTCCAGTGTCGCACCGCATCAACCCAGCCGACATGGTTTTCCATCACAGCGATCGCCAGAGGATCGCTTGAGGCTTTAAGGCATGCAAAATTCTGGTCTCGCAATGAAACGATGCCGCAGGTATCCAGTGGCGTGATGCTGATATCCCAGGGAGTTGAGAAAACCCGCTGGCAGGCTGCAGTGTGTTTGACGACATTGTATTCTTTCATCGGTCGATCAATCCCGAGGTAACCCTTCCTGATACTGCCATGCATGCCAATAAACCTGGAGTTGCCGACGATGCCCGGTTCGCGTTGCAACGCAGCAGCAATGTTCGCCAGGGGGCCGATACTGACTATCGTAATGGCATCCGCAGATCGGTTAACAGTGTCAATAATTGCGCCCACGCCGTCCTGGTAAACAACACCAGGATACTCATCCACGCTGTAATCACCCAGCCAGCTTCCATGGGTCCGTTCAATGGCATCCAGCGGCATCCCTATGCCAACTGGGATATCTGCCCGCTCTGCAACCTGAAGCAGTTTGCAGGCCAATGCCGCTGAGTATTCGGTATCTCCCGTATTTGTCGTGACGAGTTTCACATCAAGCTCAGGGCATCTCAGCATAAACGCCAGTGCCCAGACGTCATCGACATCGAAGCCAATATCGGTATCAAGTATCACTGGAACAGGCATCAGCAAACCTTATGTTTGAATTCCAATCTAGGAATCTTCATCGTGGATCAGCACTGTGCCCGCATCACCATCAATGGTGATAGTCTGTCCGTGTCTGATGCGCCTGGTGCCATTACCAACACCCAATACGGCCGGTATCCCGTATTCCCTCGCAACAATAGAGCCATGGGCAAGAATGCTGCCAACGTCCGTGACGAGGCCGACGGCATTGGCGAACAATTGCGTCCAGGCCGGAGTCGTCAGCGGACTGACCAGGATGCTGCCCGGCATCATCTTGTCGAACTCTGACGGCCCCAGAACAACGCTGGCCTTCGCTCTAACAGAACCGGAACTGACCGGGAAACCGCGCATGACATTACTGTCTTCATCATTCTTGATCTGGGTTTCCTTAAAGGACACAGCATCAATCTCACTCGCAAGCGCCGGCAGGGTTCCCGGCGGATGATGCTGCTTGCGAGCTTCTCTTAACTGCCTGCGTTCTTCCGCCAGTGCCCCCAGCTCAGGCATCGACCGGTCTTCTTTCCTTGCGGCAATGGCCTGCTCCAGTTGATCTGATGTCAGGAAGAAAACATCGTCGGGCTGGCGACAGGTACCTGATTCAACCAGGCGTTGACCGAGCTCGAACGCCATTGGCCGCAAGATTGACCACGTATAACCGAAAAGGAAGGCCACCTCTTCTCGAATAAAGTTGTACTTGTAGGCAAGCCAAAGTCTGAACCGGAACTGCCAGTACTCGAGCCCATGCAGCAGTTCACCGATTTCCTGCATTTTCTGCTGACGGATTGCCGCAGTCTTCCTTGCCTGGTTATCGGGGTGATATTCCTTGTCCCTGACCATACCCTTCAATGACGCAAACAAAGCCGACGGATCTTCAACCTGCGTCGGTTCAATGAAGTCCATGCTGTAACCCTGGTGCCCATAAGTTGCGAGGTATTGTTCTATAGCTGCCACAACCTCGATCGCCCTTTCTTCTTCCTTCAGCGCCTGCATCAGGAACCTGGACGGCACCACCAGAACGAGATAACTCAGATCCTCGTCAGCACGAACAAGTTTGGCGATTTCAAACAGGTCCCTGTTTGACTGCATGGTCTTTGAATCGATACCGGTCAGGAACTGACCGCTGATGAAATTGTGATCTGGCAGCACCTCCCGTAAAAAGCATTGAAGCTGATCATCCGTGGATTTGGCTACCCCGAATGTGTGGCTGGAACCACCTGACCAGTAATGTCCTTCCTCGATACCCATGTCAACAATCGCCGCAAGAAGTGTTTCGCAAGTCGCTGTTGATACATCCAGGTCACGCCATTTCGTGGCAACTGCCTCGAGGCGTGGCTGACTATCTTCGTACCAGGATTTCAGCTGGCGATCATTCTGTGCCGTGTGATTGAAGGCAATGTAGGTAGGGTTATTGCTTTCCGGCATGGTGATCATTGCATCAAGGCCATCAACTTCATTGTCCAGGTACCACTGGCTAAATGCTTCTCGATCGGCATCGTTCAGACTTTCCTTGAAAGGCTGCAAGTCGGGCACCGCTACCTTTGCTGAAGCCTCCTTTGATTTCCTGATCTGATCCTCAAAGGCCTTAAACTCTGCAGCCTCAATGTCCTCTTCCGAGATTGGCTGGGGATTCTCTTTCTCTTTCTCCCGCCTGTCAGCCTCGGCAATAATCTGCGGCCAGTCGAAGCGCTGATAAGCAAACCCGTTAAGGGTAACAAACATGGGGCCACCACCGACCATCACGCTTTCCGGTCTCGGCGACTCCAGCCCGCGGGTCAGGTACAACTCTTCGAACAGCGGACAGATCGGATCCGGCATGTTTTCAACTATCTGTCTCCTGCTGACGAATCTGGCGGGGGGCGCAGGTTCCCAGACAAGATCAATGGGTTGAACAGGCAAATTTGTAATGGGACGGGATTGGAGCAGGTGCAACTGGCCATTACAAAAAGCCCATTCGACATCCTGGGGGGTACCCTCGTATAACTTTTCAACGTCCAGGGCAGTTTTGCACAGCTCCTGCACCTGCTTATCACTCAGTGAGGAAATGTCACGCTCTTTGCCTTTAACCTCTTCAAGTCGAACGCCCTGATCCCCGTCATAAACTACCTGGTGTTCCTTCGGACCCAGGATAGTCTCAAAATCGGTTAGTTCATTACGGTTAACAATATACGTGTCGGGTGTTACCTGGCCGCCAACCACAGCTTCCCCGAGGCCAAAACTTGCGTTGATGATCAACTCAGATCTTTCACCCGTGGCAGGGTTACTAGTAAACAGAATTCCGGAGACTTCAGAGGGCACCATTTCCTGGACGACAACAGCCATCACGACACTGTCCTGAGGAATCCCATTTTGATGCCGATAGCTGATCGCCTGTGCGGTCCAGAGCGAAGCCCAGCATTTCTGGACTGCATTAACAAGTGCATCCGCACCGCGAACATTGAGAAAGGTCTCCTGCTGTCCGGCGAACGAAAATCCCGGCAAATCCTCTGCATTGGCTGAGGAGCGCACTGCCACGGGTAGATCCTCCCGGCCCAGTTCAGCGTACGCGGCTGTTATATCTTCCGCGATTGCAGAAGCCATGGAAGTCGACAGAATAAGACCGGTGATCGCCTCTGAACTCGATTCAAATACCGGGTACCCGTCTCTCAGCTCCGGTTTCGCCAGGTCAAGTATCTGCGCTTGCAGATTGTTGTCGGCAACGAAAAATCGATAGGCATCAGTTGTAACCAGGAAACCCCCGGGAACTTCAAAGCCAGCACAGGCCATTTTAGCCAGTGACCTGCCCTTACCGCCAATTCGCTCCAGCGAGTCTTCGGTTGTCTTGATTGCGGTTGTGTAAGCCACCAGCTTTTGCCACCCAAAAAACACGAACTAAATTGTCTCTCGCCGGCGTGGTCCTTGAAAAGTTACACGCGGTGGAACCCACCCATTTCGAAAGCAAACCCAGACAATGCTTTTAGACGACTGTTTCTATATGGTGTAAACACATCAGGAAATGGACAGGTTTTTTGACTGAACTCTACAGGGAATTGCACCGACCGCAATTCCATTTCACTGCGAGGGAAAACTGGATCAATGATCCAAACGGGCTGGTTTACCAGGACGGTACCTGGCACCTGTTCTTTCAGCACAACACGGAAGCCACAGTCTGGGGCCGGATGTGGTGGGGTCATGCTGTCAGCACAGACCTCCTGCACTGGCAGCAGGTTGATCATGCACTCTACCCTGATGAGACCGGTAGCATGTTTTCCGGATCTGCAGTTATCGATCACGCCAATACGGCAGGCTTCGGAGCCGGTGCTATGCTGATTTTCTATACCGCCGCAGGGATGCACGTGGATCCGGTAGTTCCTTTTACCCAGTGCCTTGCGGTCAGTACAGATAATGGCGCCACCTTCACGAAGTACGAGGGAAATCCCCTGGTTGCCTGGATTGAGGCGGACAATCGGGACCCGAAAGTAAGCTGGCACGAGAACTCTAGCCAATGGGTGATGGCGCTTTATCTTAAAGGCGAGCGATACTGCCTTTTGACCTCAACGGACGCATTGAACTGGAGAAAAATCCAGGATCTGGAGCTTGAAGGAGATCACGAATGTCCGGACTTTTTTCCAATTCCGGATGAGAGTGGCGAGGAACGCTGGGTTTTCTCAGGCGCCTGCGGCAATTACGTCATTGGCATATTCGACGGCCACCACTTCGAGCCACAGACAGCGGTCAATCATCTTGAGCAGGGTACAAACGGTTACGCCGCTCAAACCTGGAGCGACGCACCAGACAACCGGCGGATCCAGATCAGTTGGATGGCATCAGGCATCTACCCGGAAATGCCTTTTAATCAGCAACTTTCTATTCCCGTTGAATTAAAGCTTCGCGGTTCTGGTGAAAAGATGCGACTGACACGCTGGCCCGTCGGCGAGATCGAATCGCTTAGAAAGCGTACGATCCAGATCGGGGAGCAGGAGATCTCCAAGAAGAACCCGCTGAACCCAGAGACAAAAGAAAAACTGCTGGACGTTGAGTTTAACCTGACAAAGAACGGCGCAAAGTCAGTCTATGTCGTCGTACGGGGCCAACCACTCGTATTTAACTTCGCCGAGAACGAATTAAATTTTCGCCCGAGCGGGCAGTCCAAGCTTGTCGAAAGCAGACCACCACCAGCCTTGCCGGAAGGTGAGTCAATGGCCGTCAGGCTGTTAATCGATACAACGTCCCTTGAGGTGTTTATCAACAACGGGGAAGTTTCGGCCTCTTACTGTTACCTGCCAGACGGCCACATCCACCCGCTAAGCCTGCAGGCTTACAGCGGAACTCCTGTTATTTCGGATTTCGTCCTGCACGAGCTGGATTCCACCTGGAATTGAAACGATGAAGATCCTTGTCATTAGCGATATTCACGGCAATGCCAGCGCCCTCGGGGCGGTCCTTGAGGTAGAACAGGATGCCGACCACATCATTTTCCTTGGCGATGCGTTGCTGTCGGGGCCTCAGGCCAATGAAACCATGACGCTGCTGGACGGCCTGACACTCGATATCGCCATCATGGGCAATCACGACGAAGAGGTGCTTGATCCGGCTATTTTTCAGGAGTGGCCTGCAGAATGGGTCGCGTTGAATAACTGGATTATTGATCAACTCGAACCCGGTACTGCAGACAAGCTCAAACAGTTTTCGGGCAATGGCCAGTATGAACTTGACGGCCTGAGGATGTATCTGCATCACGGTGAACTGGAACGAGGAAAACCCGCCGCGCTCCCCAATGCTGCTGACAACACTTTTGCAGAACTTGACCCGGGCAATGACACTGATCTTGTTTTGTTCGGGCACACCCACGTCCAGTTTCAGAGACAGGTTGCAGGCCGGACCTACATCAATCCAGGCAGTATTGGCCAGCCGCGCTGCGGCAGGCTGCATGCCTGTTACGGTGTTTTCCTTGATGGCGTATATGAGCCCCGCCAGATCACCTACGACCCCGCACCCTGGCTGGACGCACTCGATAACATCACACCGCTGAAGGACTTGCCAGATTTTCACAAATGGTTGCGTGAAGGGCTGCTGAACGGCTATGGCATAGGTGAACGGGAACCCTGGACCCAATTCGCCGCAGAAGGTTACTGCTGAACCAATCTCCTAGAGTTCAGCCACCTTGTTGCGCTCGATAAGATCAAAATCGATCTGGGCACCCAGCCCGGGGGCCTGATGGGCATGGACCATGCCATTCTCGTCAACCTCAATATCTTGCACCAGACCATGCTTTTGAACCTCATCCGGCAACAGAACCTCAAAGTATTCACAGTTTTTAATCGCCATGATCAGATGCAGGTTGGCAACATTGTTGAGCGAGTTGCCACCGTGGTGTACCTCGTAGTTCATCTGAAAGCTTTCTGCGGTGTGCGCTGTCTTCAGACACGACGTCAAACCACCTTTGATAGCAACATCACCACGAAGGTAATCGGTTGCCTTCTCCATTAACCAGGGTTTGTAAGAAACCGGTCCGAGACTTGGCATCTCTGTGGCCATGATCGGCACCTGCAGTACCTGCTTCAGCTTGACGTAGCCGTAAATATCATCATAGTGAAGCGGATCCTCGTACCAGTAAAAATCAAGGGCTTCCACAGCTCGACCGACCCGCAACGCATCGGGATAATCATAGGACCAGGTTGAATCCAGCATGATGCGATAGTCATCACCGACCGCAGCTCGAACCGCCTCGCAAATTTTGATGTCCCAAGCAGCAACCGCGGGTGGATGGATTTTGTAAGCCTGCCACCCCGCCTCCTTGTACCTCACCGCCTCTTCTGCATACTCTTCAGTGTGCTCGAAAACAGCGGAACTGGCATAGGCCGGTACTGAATCCCTGTAAGAGCCCATCAGGCGATGTATCGGCACACCAGCCGCCTTGCCCGCGAGGTCCCACAGGGCAACGTCGATAGCGCCAATGACCCGCATGACACCACCCATGGCCCAGCCGGTCATGGCCTGCCAGATCTGTTCACGCGCCAGCGGGTCCCTGCCTACCAGCATCGGCTTAAATCGATCAACGACCATCCTGCCGTCGTTACCGAGTGTCGCCAGGGCATTGCCAAGAAAAGCATGCCCCTCAATACCTTCGTCGGTGATGATCCGCACCAATCCCATTTCAACAGATTTTGTTCCCGAGCTTTTGACTCGAAGTGTGTATCGGGTCGGTGGAATATCTTTCCATTTCCAGACAGTGACTTTGACATCAGTAATACGCATTGGATCCACTCCTTTTCAGCACCCTAAGCAACTCGTCTGCCCTTAACGGTGCCATTAAAAATTGTGTCCGGGTAATAAACACCTTCTATTTCATCGCCATCAATGGTGCCGACAAAATCAACTTCGAAATCCCAGCTACCCTTCGGAATCCCATAGCCAAACTTCAGTTCCGGATTCTGAAAACTGCAGCTGGTTAACTTCATGTCATCGACCTCTTCCATCGCCCAACTGATCCAGCCCTCAGTCAGGTTTAATACCTGCGCCCCCCAGGGTGAATCCAGCTCCCAAACACCGGAGGCCTCGCCAGTCAGTGTTGCGGGCTCTTTCCTGTCCAGTTGCTTCTCGAGCTCCCTGGCGACGACAAGCGTACGTTTCGCGAGATCCGATATCCTGTTTTCGTTTTCAGTTCGAACCGCAGAAACCAGCCGATCGTTAAACACTTCGATCCATTTTTCCGGCAACCCATCCGCACCACGCATGACACCAAGAATTGAGCCTACCGTCGCGGCTGTACAATCCGTGTCCCAACCGGCTCGAACCGTTGTCGTAATACCTTTTTCATAATCCTGTGCCCCAAGCATGAGCCCCATTACCACCAGGGCGGCATTGTTGACGGTATGAACACCGTGGTAGTGACCATACTTGTCATGGATCTTCTGCCAGATGTGTTCCCAATCTGTTTCCTGTTGACACCATGCCAGTGTGTCCTTGACTGCTTCGGTGAGACGAGAGTTCTGCGGAATTTCGGAAAGGCCAATTGCGATAATCTCCTCAATGTCGTCAACCACAAAGGCAGCAGCGAGCATGGCAGCGACAAACATCTCGCCATAGATGCCATTTTTTTCATGAGATATCGAGGCATCGAAAAATGCTAGATGCGCAGCTTTTTCAGGATTACCCGGCGCAACATAACCGAAGATATCTGCACGAATCTGGGCGCCGATCCACTCTCTGAACGGGTTACGAAAGCTCGCCGACTCCGGTGGCCACAGGGACATGACAAAGTTTCGGTAAGCAACGTTCTCGGCAGTGTACAGAGTGCTGAATGGCATATATTCAAGCCAGATATGCGCCATGGTTCGCGCACTGAAATCGTGACCCTTTCGCTCGAGGGCCAGCAACCCCAGGATAGGGAAGTCCATATCATCATCCCTGTCCATGTAAGCGATGTTACCCCTGGTCGACGTCTTCAGAATGGAGGGTATTTTCTTCTCATGAAACGGGATGTAATCATCCAGTTGTTCAATACCCATTTCCGCCAGGTAGCCATCAATGCGCGCTTTCGGCCATCCCTCAACTGGCTTGCCGAGCGCACAACCGGCTGCCCGGCCTAACCAGGCACCGTAGATTCGGTTATAGAGTTGATCATCGTCCAGGTTGCAGTCGAACCTGCGCGGTCCATGCGGCCTCTGAGCATGAATCTGCTCCAGCGTCGAAGGCTCAATGTAGGCTGAAGACTCCGGTATCGGCAATGCCATCAACTCCTCGTAGAGAGCATGGAATTCTTCGTCACTGGCCTTTCGCTCCAGAGCGTCGCTGATCCTGGGCTCGATATCTTCAAGCTGACAGCCTTCTTCGCGGCGTTGAATGAGCTCTGCCTTAATCAATTTCTGCTCAAGAGAAACCATAGAAAACATCCAAAAACAAAAAATCTAGAGTAAAAACGCCTCAACTTGGGGTCAACAAACCCTGCCCCGCTATTCACCCAAAATGACAATCCGGATTTTTATGGGTGAATGGTTTAATCCTTAAGTTGAACTCGATACCTGCTGCTGCAACAGTAATCTTCACCTACAGATTTACGCAAACGAGAATGTCGATGGCCAGTCAGCAGATGCAAGCATTCCTGGACGCCAAGCGCGATGCACCGCCTAAAAAACAGGTGGTCCCAACCGAGGAGACCCGAAGGGAGCTCGACGACTACATGTCTGATCAACCTGCGGCTGACGGGTTTAACTTTGAAAATGTCATCATCGGAGATTGTCCAGCCCGTCGTTTTAGTCCTGAAACCGGTACTGCCGATTCTGCCATTCTGTATCTGCATGGCGGCGGCTACTACACCGGATCATCAAAATCACACCATGCGCTGATGTCGCACCTTTGTGTCGCATCAGGTGCCCCGGTTATCGGGCTGGACTATCGCCTGGCACCTGAACACCCCTACCCCGCTGCACTCAATGATGCCGTAGCCGCTTATTGGGCACTGACCGAAGACATTTCCGCCTCGAGGATCATGATCGCAGGCGACTCGGCCGGTGGCGGCCTGACCATGGCCTGTCTGCACCATCTGCGCGATACCTCGAAGTCACTGCCCGGATGCGCAGCACTGCTGTCGGCAAATGTAGATCTTTCAGCGACGGGCGCCTTTGGGGGTTGGAACCTGGAATCCCAAAACTACTATGCTGGTAGCTATCCACGGGACCATCCCGGCATCTCACCAGTGTTTGGCAATATGCAGGGCTTACCACCTGTACTGGTTCAGTTCGCGAGTGATGAGGCCTTTGTCGACGAAGTCGAGCGCCTGGTCGAAAAACTCAAGGCAGCGAACGTTGACGTCACTGTGCAATCCTTTCAAGACGCATTTCATGCGTTCCAGATGTTCACGATGATACCCGAATCGATGGACGCCATTCAGCAAATCGCAGATTTCTTCCAAAGCCGTGTGAGGGAGACATCCTGATATGAAGAAATTTCTAATCGCCATTGTCAGCCTGATCGCAGCATCTGCCATTAGCTGGCAATTGTTGGGACTCTACTGGAAATATGAATACGGCCAAAAGGCACCAAAAGTCAGTCTGACAGTCAGTGAAGTGAGTCGTCATTACTACCTGTTCGTCCCTGATAACCTTACAGAACCTGCCCCCCTCGTACTGGCGTTTCACGGTGGTGGCGGTGGCGGATGGCGCTTTCCTCAACAGTTTCTGTTTGAAGAACTGGCGGCAGCTGAAGGGTTTATCATAGCTTTTCCAGAGGCTGAACATGTTGAGCCCAACGAAGGCGGCTGGCAGTTGAACAGCCGCGCTGACTGGATGCAGGACATCAACTACGTAAGCGCGGTCATCGATGATATCGGCAGCGGGTATTCCATTGATAAGCTCCGAGTCTATGGCATCGGTTATTCACTGGGTTCGATGTTCATCTACGAGCTGGCCTGCCACATGACAGACCGCTTTGCGGCACTAGCATCCTACGCAGGTACCATGCCCGTGAACCCGAATTACTGTGAACAGGTACGTCCTATTCCCCTACTTCATGTGCATGGCAAGAACGATGGCATCGTCGCTTACGGCAGCGAATGGGACTGGAAAGCCTGGGACTCGGTCGGCACCATGCGCGACATACCTGGATTGATTAGCTCCTGGGCGAGTAAATACAACTGCGCCGAAGTGACCGATACCATGACGGAGAATGTCCAACACGTTGCACATAGCGGTTGCGCGAGGGACAGCCGGGTGGAACTCTATGGTCTGGGTGGCCAGGACCACGACTGGCCCCAGGCCATCAATGGAATTCCAATGCACCAGGTGCTGTGGAACTTCCTCAGGGAATTTCAGCTCGACTAATCGAAAACCTCAATCCTCTGAAAGTTTGGAGGCCTCTTTTCGACAAACGATGCCACACCTTCCTTGAAGTCGCTGCGCTTGAGGCTTTCATCCATCCAGACCGTCGATTCATCCATCGATTCGCCCAATTCACGATTCAGGTGCTTGTAGACCTGGCGCTTCATCATCATGATTGACATGGGCGCAGAAGTGCCTGCAATTTCCTTCAGGAAGTCCTGCGCATCGCTGGCGCTTTCCCCATCCTCACAAAGGCGGTTGGCATAACCCATGCGATAGGCTTCCTCACCATCGACGCGCCGGGAACTCCAGTAAATATCAAGCGCGTTGGACGGACCGACAATTCTCGGCAACATCCAGCTAGTGCCGTGCTCTGCAATCAGCCCCCTTGGACCAAAGGATGTAACGATCTTGGCTTTTCGTTCCATAAAACGCATATCGCAGAAGGTTGCGTAGCTGAATCCGAGACCTGCCGCCGCACCATTGATGGCAGCAACCAGGGGCTTTCTCAAACCCAGGAAGTATGTCGGCGAAGATTTGTAATTGGGATCGTTGTCGGGGTTGCCGGGATCAACCTTCAGCTCATCATTACTGGACCCGGTCCGCTCGCCCGCATCGCTCATATCGCTGAGATCATTCATATCGACGCCCGCACAAAATCCCCGACCGGCACCTGTCAGCACGGTGCCAATCACTTCAGGGTTACGCTCGGACTGGTCCAGCGCATGGCGGATCTCCGCCTGCATCAAACCGGTTAACGCGTTGAGTTGATCCGGACGGTTCATCGTGATGGTCGCCACCGGACCTTCCGTCTCATACAAAATATGCTGGTACGCCACAGTCATGATTCCTCCGTTCGTGTTTTTCTAGATGATCGCTTCGATCAGGTGTGGGCCCTTGTTCGCCATACAGAAGGCGAACTGGTCATTAAACTCTTCAGCTGTCGTTGCACGCATTGCTTCGACGCCCATGCCCTGCGCCAGGGCACAGAAATCAATGTCAGGGTTAGACAGATCAAACATGGAGAGCGCCATCGGGCCCGCATCATTGGCCGCGCCAACATTATGCAGTTCCATGTTCAGGATGTTGTAGGTCCGGTTATTCCAGATCACCGTCGTCACATCCAATTGCTCGCGGGCTATGGTCCAGAGCCCCTGAATCGTGTACATGCTGGAACCATCCGCCTGCAGGTTGACGATCTTGCGATCAGGGCAGGCAACCGCAGCGCCAATCGCAAGCGGAATCCCGCCACCGATGGCACCACCCGTCACTGCTATCAGGTCATGTTGCGGCGAGTTCATCGTCAGCAGGTAGGACGCCCCTCCCGAAGTCGTCGATTCATCGGCAATGATGCAATTCTCAGGCAGCATGGCCGCAACCGCATGACCTGCTGAACGAGGTGTCAGTTCACCTTTCAGCAATTCCGGTACGACCAACATAGCGCGTGGATCCTCTGCCAGCTTGTCAATTGCTGGTGCGCCAACCTCGTCCGCCAGCGCTTCGAGTGCACCAACCTGATCCTCCGCCAGAGTGGACAGTTTGAACGGTTCGACGCCCTCAGGGGTACAGTCCGATTTCTTACCGGGGTAAGCAAAGAAAGTGACCGGCCTGTCCTGTCCCACCAGGATCAATTCATCGCAGCCATCAAGTGCAGCGTAGATCTGATCCGGGAAGTAAGGCAATTTAGGAATATTGACCCGACCAGCACCTCGCTCGGCCCTCGCATGAAACGTCGACAGATACATCGTTGCACCTGTCTTCTCACGAATTCGCGCCGCTGCCTCAAGGCCTCTTTCCCGAACTGCAGAGCCGTTAATCAGCATGACCGCTTTTTCTGCCTTCTCAAGTCGTCGTGCAGCATCTTTGATGATATCCCGATCAACCGCTTTCGGCGCCGCGACGGGAACCTTGTCCGCCACTATCCCACCTGGATCCCAGGCGGTATTCGCGGGCAACAGCAGTGTCGCAATGCCAGGGACATCTGACTGACTGGCGGCAATCGCATCAGCGGCATCAGCGCCAACATCATGCGCAGTCTGGCTGACCCGGAGCCACTTCGAAAACGGCTCGGCATATCCTTCAATATTGGACGTCAGTGGCGCTTGATATTTTCGATGATGGGTTGCATGGTCACCAACAATGTTGACAAGGGGCGTAAAAGCTTTCTGGGCGTTATGCAGGTTTGCGATCGCGTTACCCATTCCCGGGCCAAGGTGAAACAGCGCCGAAGCAGGTTTTTCAGCCATCCGGGCATATCCGTCGGCAGCGCCCGAAGCAACACCTTCGAACAGGCAAAGAATACCGCGCATCTGTGGCACGCTGTCCAGCGCTGCTACAAAGTGCATTTCAGACGTACCTGGATTTGAAAAACAGACA
>PBWF01000039.1 GCA_002728935.1 Gammaproteobacteria bacterium
TTGCTGGATCCAGGCGCGCCTTTTTTAGAACTGTCCTCCATAGCAGGCTATTTAATGAATGGGGACAAAGATGGGTCAACCGCCGGTGGAAATATCATCGTCGGCATTGGCTATGTGTCGGGGCGCCGGGTGTTGGTGATTGTGTGGAACTATGCAATCAAAGGCGGAACCATATCGAGCGTGACTACCAAGAAGAATTTGCGACTTCAGGAGATCGCGTTCGCAGCGCGGTTGCCGGTGATCTCGCTGAGTGAAAGTGGCGGGGGAAACCTAGCCGGGGACGGTGACCCGGACCCATGGGGGGTCCATGGGTTTCTGGACGGTGGCCGAGTGTATGGGCAGCAAGCCCAGTTGTCCGCCGCTGGGATTCCTCAAATAACCGTATCTCACGGTAACGCGACGGCAGGTGGAGCCTATCAGGTCGCTTTATCGGACTATGTGATTTTAGTGCGCGGCCAAACTCAATTGTTCCTCGCAGGCCCGCCGCTTCTCAAAGCGGCAACGGGAGAAGTCGCTGATCACGAGACCCTGGGCGGGGCAGAAATGCATGCGACGGTCTCTCAGACCGGAGAATATTTAGCAGAAAGTGACGAAGACGGCATTCGTATCGCAAGGATGGTGGTCAGCCAACTTCCACCCGATGCCGGTCGAGCGTTATCGCCTGACCAAGACGCACTTTTGCCCCGTTACCCGGCGAGTGAACTGCGCGGCATCGTTTCCGAAGACAAACGGATTCCCTACGACATGCGGGAGGTCATCATGCGGATTGTCGATGACTCGCGGTTTGATGAATTTCAACCCGTGGTTGATCAACAGACGCTCTGTGGCCATGTGCACGTTGGCGGGTGGCGGATGGGCATTATTACCAATAATGGACCGATTACTCCGCAGGGAGCAAAGAAGGCTTCTCAGTTTCTCCAGCTATGCGATCAAAGTAATACGCCGATGTTGTTCTTGCACAACACCACCGGATTTTTGGTGGGAGTTGAGGCAGAACAGGCGGGCCAGGTTAAACACGGCTCAAAGATGATTCAGGCGGTCGCAAATTTTCGGCCCCCAAAGATCAGCATTATCGTGGGTAACTCTTATGGCGCAGGAAATTATGCCATGTGTTCTAAGTCATTGATGCCCGCGTTTGTGTTCTCTTGGCCGACGGCTAGGCAAGCAGTCATGGGCGGCGCCCAAGCGGCCAGTGTATTGAGAATCGTCGCCGAGGATCGGGCCGCACTCACGGGCCAGGCGCTGAGCGACGAGCAGGAAGCGACCCTCGCTGTTCAATCAGAGCGAATCATTGAATCCATGGAGCATGATTCCGAGGCGATGTTTTGTTCCTCGCGCCTAATGGATGATGGCTTGGTTGACCCTGCTGACACCCGCAACGTCGTGTTGTTTGCGCTGGAGACTTGTTTAGAGGCTCCCCATCGCGGCACGCAAGGCAACACCTTCGGCGTCGCAAGGTTGTAGTCAATGGTGCGGCCCAGGCGAACGCATAAAAACCCCCAGGTCTTGGAAGCTAGCTACAACAGCAACTTGCAGGCGCGGATCAGAGCAACTGTTTTTCGAATTTTCGAAAACGCGCCTCGTGTGTTTAGAGTGCAGGCTCGTCTCAAAAGTTGGTCATAAGCGTTTTTTGTCCAAGCGTTTCACCAAAGCGCTTCATGAATGCTCTTCATAAATGCTTGCCACAAACCCTGTTTACAGGACGAAGGTCATAAAAAACGGTCAGCTAATCTCCAGAACCCTTAGCGGTGGGCTCCCGTCTCAATCTTGCGTGATGCTAGTGTTTAGACGGCTCGAATGTCGGATATCGCCCGAGGCATAGGACTAATAATGCCGATGCTGTAAAGGCAATAGCGCCAAGCTGAAAGCCCGCATTATGAGTGCCCATCGTCTCGTAGAGCCAGGCGTACATCGAGGGTGCAATGCCCGATGCCGATGCGAGGCCCGCATACAAAAATCCATAAATTTTTGCGTAGTGAGCGGTGCCAAAGTACTTGGCCGCCAAAAATGCCATCAAATCGAGCTCTGCGCCCGCAGCAAAACCGAGTAAGAGAGACGCCAAAATCGCGTTGGATAGGGTGAGGGACTGGAGGAGCATTAGGCAGGCGATGACCGGTAACGCGATGGCCGCCGCGGCTACGCCGGGTGCCCAAAATCGATCAACGAGCCAACCAATCGCCAGACGGCCAACGATGACCGCGGCTCCGAATGATGACATGGCGGTAGCTGCCTCGCTCATAGGTATACCCGCGTCAGTGAGTGCCGGAATGAGATTCGGCACAAGACCCGATTGCACCACGTAAACGAGGAATATAGATAGCAGTAGGACCCAGAAACGGTATCCTCGGAGCGCCTCACTCAAAGTGAGGCCTACCTCAATCACCGGCTCTGGTGCGTTAGCATCGGGCGATGAATCCTTGGAGATTTCTCCGTCCTTTGGGAGCTTAAACAGCCACCACACCCAAGGGCCTGCAACTAAAAGCGGTAATGCAGCGAGCGCGACATAGCCAGCGCGCCAGCCCCAGGTCTCGACTACCCAGGCGATTAATGGAGTTACTATCACAGCGCAAAGTCCCGTTCCGCTTAAGACGAGCCCGAGCGCGAAGCCCCGTTGCTGGCTGAACACTTGAGTAATCGCGGTGGTCCATGTCACGGGTACGGTGCCTGCGCCGAGCAGTGCCATCGCGCCATAACTCATATAAAACAAAAGCAAGTTGCCTTGGTTAAGCGAGGGTAGAAACAGCGCAACGGACAGTCCCACTAACCCAAGTAGCGCGACGCGCCTGGCGCCATAGCGATGAATGAACCAGCCGACAATGGGAGAAGTGAAGACGCCGATCCCAGTGCTGAACATCAGTGAAAGCTGGAACTCTGATCGGCTCCAACCGAATGCCTCGGTGACAGGGACGACAAAAATACCAAGCGTGTAAAAGGGGAGAACGATGGAACTACAAATGACGCCCACACACGCTGCGAGCAGCAGTCCTCGGTGACTAAATATTTCCAGGGAACGCCATGACGGAGCCTCGCTTTGCATGTTCTCTCCTAACGGGCCAAACNATGGGTGATCTGAGATGAGACTACTGTTAACTGCGGCGCTCGCCAAGCGGCATGATTAAGCCGCCTGATCAAGCGCACTCGTAGATGATGCTAGATTCAGTTTCCTAGACCAGTAAGCATCCAATCAATGAGATGACACCTTGTGCGAGGATCAAGCACAATGATGAGCAATAGATCATGCATTGACNCGAGATATCAGGAGGCCGTTGGCAATGGAATTACCAGAACGAGGACAGAGCTGGGCTGAATTGAGCAAGGGCATGGAGGACGCGGGCAAGCACGACGTGGCGTGGCGCGACGGCAAGGCGGCGGTTTACGTCTTCAATGCCGGAGAAGAGGTCTCACAGGTTCAGCGGGAGGCCTATGCCCTTTATCAAGCAGAAAACGGTCTTGGACCTGCGGCATTTCCATCGCTGAAGAAAATGGAGGTCGATGTCGTTCAGATGGCATTGAGACTACTGTCTGCGCCTGAATCCGCCGGTGGTGCGATGACCTCAGGCGGCACTGATTCAATTACGATGGCGGTGAAAGCGGCCCGTGATGCCGCCCGCGCCAATGGTCGACAGGAGCCTTTCAACCTCGTGCTCCCATACTCCGCCCACTTAGCTTTCGACAAGGCCGCTGCACTAATGGATATCGAGATTCGGCGAGTTCCCTGCAAAGACTATGTGGCGGATGTAGACGCGATGCAGCGTGCGATGGACGACCATACGCTGATGCTCGTTGGTTCTGCGCCATCCTTTCCTTTTGGCCTGATTGATCCCATTAGTGATCTCAGCCGGATCGCTGAAGAANGCAACGTTTGGCTTCATGTGGACGCTTGTGTAGGCGGTTATATCGCGCCCTTCGCCAAGCAGTTAGGGGAGCCGATTCCTTCGTTTGACTTTGAGCAAGCGGGGGTGGATTCCATGTCCGCCGACCTACACAAGTATGGGTATGCCGCCAAAGGCGCGAGNACTGTCTTGTTTCGTGATGAGTCGATGCTTGGCCATATGGCTTTTGATTTTGATTGTTGGCCAGCGGGTCGGATGGTCACCCCAACGCTTGCAGGTACAAGGCCTGGTGGCGCGATTGCTGCAGCTTGGGCTGTGATGAATTTCCTCGGTGCTGAGGGTTACAGAGAAAAGCACGCAGCAGTACTGCAGGCACGCCGAGCGATCGCTACGGGTGTAGCGTCGCTTGGGTTTGAAGTGGTGGGCACGCCACTGCTGGGCATTTTAGCGTTTACGCACCCGGATGCAGACGTGTTCGGTGTGTATCGTGCCCTGTATAAAAAAGGGTGGGTCACTAGTGCCTGCACTGAGCCGCCCGCGCTACATCTGATGTTGTCGCCGATTCATGCAAGTGTCACTGATCAATACTTGAGCGATTTGTCGGACGCGTTATCGGTTGTTGCCTCAAAGCCTGCGAGTCAGCCCATGCGCGCTGAGGACATTCGGTATAGCTAAGAGTTCATACCGCTCGCGGCCTAGCTCATTGACCGGCCGTAAATCGCGTGGTGTGATGCCGGGCATCTCAGATCAGTGCACGGGAGCGGGAATGGTCAATGTAANGAGGCGGCGATTGCGTGTGTTGGATGTTGCAGGCAAGGCATTGTCAGCAGTAGCCCTTTTCGGTTGGCTGTTATCCGGTTCGGCAGCGCACGGAGCCGCTGAACTTCAAACGGCAACCCCTGAATCAGAGGGTTTTGATAGTGAGAGACTGACTCGACTGTCGACGCTCGCAGCAGATTACGTGGACCAGGGGAAACTGGCCGGAGTGGTTACACTAGTAAACCGGGGCGGAAAAATCGTTTTTACCGATACTGTGGGCCACCGGGCCATCAACGATAAGACCCCGCTCAAGCACACCGATCTCTTTCGCATTTACTCCATGACAAAACCCATCACGGCGATAGCGGCCATGCAGCTCTATGAGCGCGGCGCATTTCATATGAGCGACCCAATTACCAAGTGGTTGCCGGAGCTGAAAGTGTTGACCGTGTTGACCGAGGATGGCGAGCGAATACCGGTTAAACGCGCCCCGACTATGCAAGAATTGTTAACCCATACCGCAGGTTTCTCCTACGGATTTGATCCTCGAGACCCTGTGGATCAAGCGTATCGAAAGGCCGATCTTTGGGCGGCGAAAGATTTAGATGATTTTGTTGCAAAAGTCGGCGAGCTGCCGCTCAAGCATCAGCCCGGTGTTGCTTGGCATTACTCAATCGCGGTTGATTTGACCGGGTTAATCGTCGAGCGAATATCGGGTCAACCATTCGATGAGTATTTGCGAACTCACTTGTTTGAGCCGCTCGGCATGGTGGACACCTTTTTCGAAGTTCCGCCTGAAAAGTTATCCCGATTTTTGCCTAATCACCGCTGGTCCTATGGAGGGGGCAAGGTGATACGGATCGATGGGCTTGTTCCGGAGCTGGGNGGAAGGCCCACCTCTCGAGCTATGGGCAATTTTACGGAGGTGACGCTGTTTTCAGGGGGTGGAGGACTAGTTTCAACCGCTCGAGACTATATGCGCTTTGCGGAAATGCTGCGAGCAGGTGGGCGTCTCGGAGATCAGCGCATCATCGGAGAGAAGACGCTCCGCTACATGACGAAAAATCATGTCCCAGCAGNAACGGGGGCGGTTGGTCTGGGTGAGAGCCCGCTAGCGCGGCNATTCAAGGGCTTTGGATTTGGGCTTGGTTTTGGCCTNATCGAAGACCCCGTGAGTAATGGNTCATTGTCGAGCGCGGGCACGTTTATGTGGGGCGNNGCNGCGGGAACGATATTTTGGGTTGATCCGGTTGAGGATCTGGTCGTCGTCAGTTTGATTCAACTNANGGTGTCGCCCTGGCCGCTNCGAGAGGANCTNAGGGTTGGGGTTTATCAGGCGCTTGAGGAGTCCTATGAGCCTTGATCGCCCCCTCCTGAAGTTGATGAATGGAGTGATAGGTGACACCGGACTAATGACCACAATATGAGCGTTTGCGTCGGCGCGATCGTGTGGGATTAATCAGTCCGAATTAATGACTCACAGTGTGGATTGGCGAGCGGACTGACTATCAGGCAAAACACAAGTTTGGCAAAAAAAGAGGAGTGAGAGGTGGCAGCAATTCCGAAAGGGGGAACGGTTGCGGTAACGGGGGCAGCGGGTTTTATCGGTGGCTGGGTCGTTAAATTGCTGCTAGCTGAAGGCTATCGCGTGCGTGCCTGCGTTCGTGATGTGACGAATGAACAGCGCGTGGCGTTTTTGAAAGATATGCCCGGGTTTCTAAGCGGTCGCCTCACGTTACATAACGCCGACCTAGATCAGGACGGCTGCTTCGATGAGATTTTCAAGGGCTGCAATGGCGTTGCCCACGTGTCTCACGTTTCTGATTATACCGATCACGCCTATATCAAGAGGGTGTGCGACCACATCATTCAATCGGTCAATGTCTCCGGAACAGTCACCCGCGTGATCGCGACGTCGAGCGTGGCAGCGGTGATTTCCGAGATGGATCTGGAGGAAATCGGGCGTCGGCCTGTGTTTTATGAGGATCGCTACCCTGATGATGCGAACCCCAAACGAACCGCCCAGAGCCAAGGCTACTCGATGGGCAAAATCTTGGCGGAAACCGCATTTGCTGAGGCAGCGGAAAAGCATGGGGGTTGGGATGCCATTACTTGTTGCCCCGCTGATAACGTAGGGCCGATTCTATCGGCTCATCAAAAAAACTATGGTCCCTGGCAACGTCATGTGAGCACGATGCTAGAGGGGAATTATGAACAGAATTGGGTATATCGGCCTTGGTTTCCTGTCGACGTCAGAGACAACGCGTCGTGCCACATNCGGATGTTGGAGTCCACCAAAGTGAAGAACGGTGAGCGGTACATTGCTTGGTCGACCGAGGCTTGGAATGTCGAATCTATATGTGCACGCATTGATGAATTACTTCCCGAGATTCGACTTCAGGTCACCNAGCCCCGAGAAGTTCACCCGGAGCGANTGCAAGCGCGCGAGTCACGCTATNGCGCTTTGTGGCGAGCGGCAGATTTGCGCAATGAGCGCATGGTCGAATTGACCGGCATCACCTTTCGATCATTTGATGATTCGCTGCGCGATTGTGTGGAGTCATTGATAGCGATAGCCGGCACGGAGGTCTTGACCAGCGCTGACTAGCTCCCACTTGCGCAAGCAGGCGCTGAAGGGNAAAGTCTCCGTGGTCGACTCTTGAGTNTTCANGTTTTAGCGTCAAACACTAGAGGAGCTGGTGCAAAACTGGCTCAAAAGACTGAGTTAGAAAACAAGGCTAGAAGCCAATAGCCTTAAATCAGAGACCTCGAAGGCAAGGCGCTCGAAATCATCGAGGGTCCAATTCAATAGTCCTTAAGATAAGAGTCTTTAGGGTGAGAGTCCCTAAAATAAGCGTTCCTCCGCCAACAGCGCTTAAGGCAAGNGCTTTCAGNGTAGGGGCTCGAGGACTTGAGTTCGAAAAGTAAATAGCCGGCAGCGCAAAAGGCCGGCAAAGCAAAAAGCCAATGAGAAAAAACGGTAAAGACGAAAGCTGGTGAGACAAAAGCTGGCGCTTCAAAAGCCCCCCTAAAAAACGTTAGCCGTGAGAGACGCTGGGTGCTGGTTTGATGAGCCAGTACAAGAGTGGAATGGCAAACATGATAAGGATCGTTGACAACGCGAGTCCACCCATGATGCAAACAGCCATCTCCATGAAAAAGGCGTCAGAGATGAGTGGTGTCATGCCAAAAATGGTCGTTCCCGCTGCTAAGATCACTGGCCGCAAACGACTGATGGCTGCTCGGGCTATAGCGTCGTGCGTCATCCCCAGTTCCCTCACGCGCTGATCAATTTCGTCCACCAGCACGACACAGTTTTTAATCAGCATGCCGGCCAAGCTTAAAAATCCAAGAGAGGAAGGGAAGGTAAACGATAAGTCGGTAATGAGTAAGCTCACCACGACCCCGCAGACGGTCATGGGTACCGTTAGCCAAATGATCAGTGCTTGCTTAAACCGGCCAAACAGCAGGAGGGTGACTAAGAACATTGAGCCAAAGGTTAGCGGCACCTTGGACCCCAGCATTTCTCTTGCTTTCTCGCTACTTTCGACTTCGCCACCCCATGTCAGGGAATAGCCNTCTGGCAACGGGATGGACTCAATGTCATCGCGCACGCGGTTAAAAGCTGTATCAAAATTTTCACCAAGTGGCTGATTGGCCTGAGCCGTAAGCGTTGGTATTCGATCCAGACGCCGTAGCATGGTCTCTTCGGTAGAGAGGTCAAAGCCATCGATGACCTGACGCATTGGGATGAACGCACCAAGTGCCGGGCTGAAGACGGTTCGATCTCTGACTCGCTGTAAGTCGTTACGCTCAGGTTCAGGGGCCCTGACGATNATCGGAAGCATCATGTCCCGGTCTCTGAACACCCCGACGCGGATCCCATCGGTACCAAAGCTTAAGGCTTGATAGATATCGCTGCGGCTGATTCCAGCCTCAGCGGCGCGCGCAGCATCGTAGCGCGGCACCACCGTTAGCGCTGGCTGNCGCCAATCCAGCGTGAGATCACTAAATCCATTGCGTTCATAGACGGTTAAGACGGATTCACCCAGTTCTCTTAGTTTGCGATTATCGGGCCCCGTAAGCCGCGCCTCCATTTTGTAGGGTCCGCTCGGGCTGAATTCGCTGCGCCTGACCAGAATTTCTAGGTCGGGAAACGTTTGAGCCGCGAGTACCCGAGTTTGTTCCATGATGTCGCTCATTACCCTGACGTCATCGACTCGAACTAGCAGATGAGCGTAAGCGGGATTGGGCTGCTCTGGACGCAGAGTCGCCGTAAATCTTGAGGGACCGCGACCAATGAGTTCAAGCGAACTGACGATGCCATCGAACTCATTGACGGCCTGCCTGAACTGCTCAACGCGCGCTCTGGTCGCGTGGATGGTTGAGCCTTGAGGAAGGTAGACGTCAACGAAGTAGATGGGCGTGTTATTTGTCGGGAAGAAGCTTTGCTTGACCTTGCCGAATCCCCAAATGCTGGTTCCTGTGATGCCAATCACAATGAGCATGCCAAACCAAGCTCGCCGCAGCCCGGCGCTAACGAGCCAGCGATAAGGTCGATACATCAGGCCACCGTAGATCACGTCCTCATCTTGAGCGGCTTGGGGTTTTAGTAGCCACTGCCCAAGCAGCGGAGTCACCAACACTGCGAGTAACCAACTGAGCATCAGTGAGATCGCAACGACTTGAAACAGGGAGACCAAGAAGTGTCCACTGGCATCATTGGAGAGGCCAATAGGCGCAAACGCCAGGATGCCGATAACGGTTGCGCCCAGCAGAGGAAACTGGGTTCTTGAAACGGCGCGCTTTGCTGCTTCCACGGGTTTCATGCCCATTTGGACGCCAACCAACATCCCCTCAACGACNACAATGGCGTTGTCGACGAGCATCCCCATGGCGATCATCATGGCCCCAAGCGAAATACGCTGGAGCGAGATATCGGCGAGCGCCATAACTGCAACAGTGCCGCCGACCGTGAGCAGTAGCACGGAACCGACCACCGCACCGGCGCGCCAGCCCATAAAAATGCACAGCACTCCAATGACTGTGGCAATACTGATAGAGAGATTAGTAAGAAAGGTTCCGATGGCTTGCTCGACCATCACGTGTTGCCGATAAATTGGGTGGAGCACAATGCCAATTGGCTCGGTTTCAAGCAGCCTTTCCAGCGCCTGATCGACCTTGTAGCCAACGTTCACCACGTTCTCGCCTTGCCTCACNGAAACNCCGAANGTGATCGACTCGACGCCATTGAAACTAATGAAGTCGAAGGGCTGATCCACNGGTTGCCTGGTGACGCGAGCGACGTCGCCAAGTCTTAGGGTGTCTGCTTGACCCGGAAGNCCAATGCGAATCTCCTCTAGGGACTCAATCGAACGAAAAGGATTGCTGATGTTGAAGGTCGCCCTCCGATTTTCAAGATCGATCGCGGGCGCGGACCCGACGCTGATTTCGCGATTGAGCCTGTCGATCACGGCATTGAGAGGAATACCCAATCGGACTAGCGCCTGATGGTCGAATTCTAGATACACGGCTTCTTGGACCTGGCCGCTCAAACTCACTTTCGCCACCCCAGGCACCGAAAGCGCGGTATCGCTCAGCCTCCGGGCTAGATCATGAATCTGCCGGGGAGAAAAGCCGTCGGCCGTGACAGAGTAATAAATGCCGTAAACATCGCCAAAATCATCCTCGACTAGAGGTTCCATCGCACCGGATGGCAGATAGGCTCGTGCCTCGCTCACTCGGCGGCGCATTTCATCCCAAACCTGAGGGATTTCGCTCGAGTCGAGGCGCTCATCGATCTCTATTTGAATTTCTGATCGCCCCGGGACGGATTTGGATTTCATCTGCTGGAGATAAGGCAGTTCTTGAAGTGCGGTCTCGACGACATCAGTGACTTCTTGTTCAACCTCTTGGGCTGACGCGCCAGGGTAGGGGGTGATGATGTATGCCCACGCCATGGGAAACGGAGGGTCTTCTAATCGACCGATGTTGTTCATGCCCCAATACCCGCCCCATACGCAGGCCAGCATCAAGATCACCACATAGAGCGGGCGCTCGATCCACCANCCTATCAANCGAANGATCGGAGACTCAGTAGGTGGCGNTTGGATTCATCGTGGCTGCGCAGGCGTCATGGGCCTAACACGCATGCCCTCTCGGAGCTGTTGCCCACCGGCGGCAGCGAAGCGGTCCCCTGGCTTGAGGCCTTCTATGATTTCGACTTGACCCTCACGAATGTCGGCGACTCGCACGGGTTGCCGTGCTACGGTTTGCGACTCATTGGCGTACCGCCAAACATAGAAGGATCCATCTGGCGATTNATGGATGGCATCGAGCGGGATTCGCGGATAGAGGTTTGGCATGGCGCGTTCGGCATAGACGGTCACATTCATTCCGGGCAGAACGTCAACAGGCGGTGGGCCAGCCATCACCAATGTCATACGATAACTTTGTGCGACCGCGTTTGCTTCGCCCGAAAATTCTTTCAGCGCAAGCGGGATGTCTGTGTCCACGTCAGGAAGGCGAGCCCAAAGTTTTGTCACTGTGCGGTCATTGATCGTGCTGACGAGACGTTCTGGAACTGCGATTCGAACGAATATCTCCGTGAGATCGCTGAGCCTTACGATGGCTTGGCCGGCGGCGGCAAGACTGTGGTTGTCAACGTATCGGCGGCTGAGCAGTCCATCAAAGGGTGCAACTAATCGGGTCTCAGAGAGATGTCGCTCGCTCATTTCAAGA
>PBWF01000040.1 GCA_002728935.1 Gammaproteobacteria bacterium
TGCCAACGTTAAATCCATTATCGACCGCGTTGACATAGGAGGCGCGCTTTTCGTCGATCGCGCTTTGTCTCAGCGTAAAGGACACGTCAAGCCCACTGTCGCGCATGTTGAGGCCCTGATTCAGCCCCTGGGATCCNCACCCCACGATGACGACTTTNTTNCCNCGGAGATAATCGACNCCATCAGCGAACTCCTTCGGATCCATGAAGTCACAGGTCCCNAGTTGCGCGAGCTGCTCCCGGAGCGACAAAGAGTTGAAATAGTTGGCCATGCCCGTCCCCATATCGACAAAGGCGCTAACTCTAAGGGAAATCGATGCGCAGGTAAATTATCGAGCCCGTTCCACCCTGCATCATTGCGGTGTCTCGCGCTAATACTCAGGCGAACAAGGATCCTAGCTCATCCGGAGATATAGCGACGAAGGGGCTCCCCCTCGATAGTAATCCGGTGCATTTCCCTGCGGTGGCCTTGATAGTCGTTCTGAGCAAAGTGCCAAGTGGCACGATTGTCCCAAAACGCAATAGATCCCGGCTTCCATACAAATCGCTCAACGAACTCCTCTCGTTTCATTTCGCCATACAACCGATCGAGNATAGCAGCCGAATCCGATTCGGATAGTTCATTAATTCGAACGGTAAATCCTGGATTGATGTAGAGGGTTGCGCGCCCGCTCAATGGATGCGCAATCACAACCGGATGCACGGGATCAGGGAGTTCATCCGCCTGACCAGTTCCCTTTAGTCTCCCCGTCTGGTGTTGAGACTGGGCGTACGGGGACGTGCTACCAAATACATGCTTCCCAGAGTGTGTAGCGGTTAGCTTCATCAGCACGTTTTGTAGCGTAAGGTCAAGTCGATCAAAAGCGTCGGCAGCACTCACAAACCACGTATCCCCACCCTCCGGCGGTAGTTCTCGTGCTGCCAATATGGAGCCAAGTGCGGGCACCTCATCATAGGAATGGTCAGTGTGCCACCCACCACCGATGTTCTGCTGCTGGTCGGGCTCCTTCTCGACCAAGGCAATCTCAGGATGCTCATTGTGGGCCTTAAAGAAACGATTGATATTGATATCGCCCCAGCGCTTGGCAAACGCGATGTGATCCAATTCATCGAGGTGCTGATCACGAAAAAAGAGAAGGCCGTGCCGAAAAAATGCGGCCTGGATAACTTGGAATTGATCATCACTCAGCTGCCTTAGATCGACTCCTGACACCTCGGCGCCAACGTTTTTGCAGGCAATAATGTTCATCTCTACCTTCCTTTCATAGGGAGCACCAACTTAAAGCGAACCCCAACTATCACCGTACACCAACGCATTCGGATTCAAAGTNATTGATCCAAGGCTTTCATCGCTTGACTGCCCACTGTCATTCCGAGCTTTAACGATCTTGAGTGTCAAGCAGTGTCAGTACCTTGGACAACTGATCAAGTCGATTGATTCGGATCATCTGATGAAGCTCATCGATATAGTCTCTGCCTCGCTCCGAATAGCTACCCAGACCATCCAAGACCGAAGCCCCTGTCACTGAAGAACCTGCTCCCAGGCCAGCTACACGAAGCGCTCGCAGCGATTCGTACGCTGGGTGCGAGTTAAGCGTCAGCGCGTAGTATCTGAGCCCATCTGCCACCGTCTCAAATTGAGCAACTTGATGGCGAGTGCCCGCTGCCGCCGCAAGCGGTCTCACTCCGCANTCCTCCGTAAAACACCAAAGGCCAAAGTAATTATTCTGCTCTCGAGCGAACCTCGAGGTACCCCAGGCTGATTCATTGGCTGCTTGTGCCAACACTAAGTCAACCGGAATGATCGCGATCCTCGCTTTCAATGCTAAGCAGCGCTCCTCGCTAGTCATTTCATCACGCCCAGGCACGCGATACTTCACTGCAAGGCGCTCTATCTGCGCAGCATCCTCTTGGCTTTCTCTGACGGGAACTACTCCCGGTCCGCACATTAGCGCAGCTCGTTCGCGCAGAATCTCCTGATTCACCATCACAACCTGGGGGGTAAGATATTCGAAAAAGCGCTGCTTTTTATCTTGGACTAAAGTGAACTGCCTAAAGTCAGGGCGAGTCTGATGGGGCTCGAGCACTGCAGCAACCAGAAAGCTGGTGAGTGACGCTGCCATTGCAATGATAATGATCATCACTATTCGATTGTGGATGCTCTGCATGAACCTCCCTTATTTTTATGGTTAACGGGTAATCAGCTTCCCATTAAAGGCCACCGGAAGGCGTCCTAACGCACCGCACTACCACCAGGCGACTCGCCTTCAGCTGATCCGGAAATCGCAGCCTACTTCTCGGCCGGCTCTGAAGTAAAAACAGTTATAGATCGGAACTCGGCGCGCCAATAAGCCCCTTCCTGCAGCCTACCCGCTTTTGGCAAGCTCTCTTCATGCCTTGCGGGAGTCAAGCACTGTTTCTTCGGCTTGCACCGAGCATAACCTTCACCCATGCACTTATACATTGATGAGCCCTGTACCGATTGCAAGCAAAACAATCAGCGCTATTGGTAAAACGTAGCGTAGGAGGAATCCCCATATCGCAAAGGTAACGGTGGACGTGACGCCAATCGACTCAGGTGTGAGTCGGTGCATAAGCCTCCAGCCCACAAAGCCAGCTACCATTACACCGCCCAACGGCAACATAATTTGATTCGACAAAAAATCGAGTCTGTCNTTCAAGGCTTGACCCGCAAGCTGCCACTCTCCAAACCAATAGATGTTCATAATCGAAAAAAGCAGTAATACCACGGACCATTGTATGGCAGCGGTCCTTCTTCTACCGCTTATTTGCCGTGCACGCGCCACGACCAGTGGCTCGATAAATCCAACGATGGACGAAATGGCAGCCAGCGCTAGCAGCGTAAAGAATGCGGTGGCAATCAGCACGCCTCCCGGCATTTGCCCAAACGCCACCGGAAGCACCTGAAAAATCAGGCCCACCCCGCCTGCTGGGTCGAGGTCGAAACGAAAGACCAGCGGAAAAATCACCAGACCCGCCAGTAGGGCGACGAGCGTATCTGCAATCACAACCAGCAAGCTGATCCGAAAAATCGACTGCTGCTTAGGCAAATAAGCCCCGTAAATCCACATGCCCGCCATCGCGACGCCAATTGAGAAAAAGGCCTGGCCGACCGCGGCAAGACCCGTTGCCGCATCTATCTTGGAAAAATCGGGTTTAAGCAGATAATTGAGCGCAGCATCAAAACCAGGGTAGCTAGCGTTATAAAGTGCAAGACNGATCAGTAGGAGTAACAACAAAGGGATCATGATCGTGACGGCACGTTCAATCCCTGATTTCACGCCACCAAAAATAATGATCAACGCGACCCCCAGCACCAGTGCAACTCCGAGCGATTGTCGAAGCGAGTCATCGGCCATCGCGGTAAAAGCGCTGTTCGATTCCGCGCCATTGAGCCCCGTGAAGGACCCGGTCAAGGCCTCCCAGCCATACAGCAACACCCATCCTGCAACCGTGGCGTAGGTCACCATGATCAAAAAAGCGGTTGCTAGCATCCAGATACCCATAAGATGCCAGGCTGGTCCGAGGGAGAGTCGCTGCGTAAGATGTCTCATCGATTGCCAGGGCTCGTCCTGACCTTGTTGTCCTAGCACTAGCTCGGCAATCAAGATAGGTAGGGCGATTAGCACTGCACAAATTAAGTAAATGAAAAGGAAGGCGCCACCACCGTTTTCCCCCGTCATATAGGGGAATCGCCAAATATTACCCAGTCCAACTGCAAACCCCACGGCAGCCATGAGAAAGCCATAACCCGAGTTGAACGACTCTGATCGCATAGCTCATCCTCTCCCTTCCCTGGTCTTGAGCTTACCCCACCCTTTACGCCAAAGCCCGCATTCAAAACCCCGCCTCCGCCGTGACCCGAGGCCAGTAAACCAACTAGATACTTAGGATCGACTCTCCGATCTTGAATTTCCGGTCCGCCGTACACATAGTGTGTTTTGAAGGGAGACAATTATGCAGCGCGTTTTACTATTTTTAGTGACCAACTTCGCCATTCTGATCGTCTTGAGCATTGCCATGCAGGTACTTGGCATCGACGACATGCTTGCAGCGTCCAATTCGGGTTTTAATACCGAGGGAATCCTGGCCTTCTCTGCCCTATTTGGGTTTGGCGGCGCCTTTTTATCCCTGGCGATCTCCAAATTCATGGCCAAACGCGCCATGGGTGTCCGGATCATCGAACAGCCAAGCAACGACACAGAACGTTGGATTAAAAGTACGGTGGAGCGCTTCGCGAACCAATCCAATATTGGCATGCCCGAAGTTGGTATTTTTGATCAGCCTCAGCCCAATGCATTTGCCACCGGCATGTCCAGAAACAACGCCTTAGTTGCCGTCTCAACAGGCCTTTTGCACCACATGGACAGAGATGAGGTGGAAGCTGTCATCGGTCACGAGATCGCCCATGTCGCCAATGGCGATATGATCACCATGGGCCTGCTTCAGGGGGTCCTCAATACTTTTGTTATTTTCCTCTCNAGATTAGGCGGTTTCATTGTTGATCGAGTTATCTTGAAGAATCAGCGCGGCCATGGAATCGGCTATTTCGTCACCACGATCGTCTTTCAAGTCCTGCTATCTATTCTGGCCTCAATCATCACCATGTGGTTCTCAAGACGGCGGGAATTTCGCGCCGATGAGGGCGGCGCACAGCTCGCTGGCAAATCCAAAATGATTAGGGCGTTAAAACGCCTCTCGCAAGTGTCCGAGCCTCTGGATCTCGAAGGCGAATTCGCGGCCTTCGGCATCTCGGGCCGCCGAACCGGGTTGAGCGCGCTTTTCCTTAGTCACCCTCCCCTTGAGCAGCGCATCCGACACTTGGAATCGCAGCAGATTCTCTAGTAAAAGCTTCAGCAGGCGCTCNCTTAATCGAACTGGCTGGGCCCATCAGCGAACGCGACAGGTTCCATTGAAGGGCCCCACTGCTTTCGGTAGAGTCGGCGGACACCCTATGCAATTGAAAAGACGCTAAGGACTGGTCGATGAGCGAGTCAACCGATATCACCGAAATACGCACCGCCGTGAGGCAACTGTGCGCGCAATACGGCGAGGACTATTGGTTAGAACTCGATCGCACCCGAGGTTACCCCACTGAGTTTGTTAGTGAGCTGACCAAATCAGGCTTCCTGACGGTGCTCATCCCAGAAAACTATGGCGGTGCGGGGCTCGGTGTCTACGAAGCATCCGTCATCATGGAAGAAGTGTGCCGGTCTGGCGCCCACGCAGGTGCTTGCCACGCGCAAATGTACGTCATGGGTTCAGTCCTACGGCACGGTAGTGATGCGCAGAAGCAAAAATACCTACCCGCCATAGCAGCTGGTGACCTTCGATTGCAAAGCTTCGGGGTTACTGAGCCAACGACGGGCACCGATACCACTAGCCTAAAAACCACTGCCCGGAGAGATGGCGATGATTATGTGATCAATGGACAGAAAGTCTGGATTAGCCGGATCGAGCACTCTGACTTGATGGTGCTCCTCGCAAGGACGACCCCAAAGGAGCAAGTCAGTAAGAAAACGGAGGGACTATCTGCGTTTCTGATTCACGTCGGTGAGGCTGAGGGCAACGGCCTTGAGATCAGGCCCATTGAGTCCATGATCAATCATCACAGCTGCGAGCTTTTTTTCGATGACATGCGAATCCCCAAGGAGAACCTATTGGGTACTGAGGGAGCGGGGTTCAAAGTGATTTTGGACGGAATGAACGCTGAGCGGATTTTGATCGCTGCAGAATGCATCGGTGACGGGCGCTACTTTATTGATAAAGCGAGCCACTACGCGACCGAGCGCGTGGTATTCGATCGACCCATCGGTCAAAACCAAGGGGTACAATTCCCGATCGCTCGTTGTTATGCCGAGATAGAGGCCGCTTGGCTCATGGTTGAGAAAGCCGCGCGAATGTTTGATGCAGGAGAACCCTGCGGCGCCGAGGCCAATATGGCGAAGATGCTGGCGTCTGAGGCTTCTTGGCGAGCGGGGGATGTCTGTATGCAGACCCACGGCGGTTTCGCGTTCGCCAAGGAATACCACATCGAACGCAAGTTTAGAGAAACCAGGCTCTATCAGATCGCACCCATTTCGACCAATCTGATTCTCAGCTTTATCGGTGAACACGTGCTAGGGATGCCTCGCTCCTTTTAAGGAAGCATTCGTAACCAAATCAGCTCAAACAGCCCGCTTTGATCATCCCCCTAGCAAGTGAGATGCATCGGTCTGCATACGCGTCGCCCCGGCGAGCCATCCAAGCCTTGACTCACTCGATCACGTTGATCTCATCACCCACTTGCAGCCTCCCATCCGACTCAGGCGCGAAGTAAGCGCCAAAAGTGACGCCACCAGCATAGCCCACCCCCCCATTTCGATATTGGCTCAAGGTCTTAAGCGGTTCCTTTGAGGGCTTAGCCTCCGACTCACTTTCAATGGAAATATCGAATGTCGTCACGCTGCAGCGCTCGCACGGTAAGAGTTGGGTCAACTCCATTGCACCGATTTCTATCCGTTTCGCGGATTCTTCGGCAAAGGCATCAACGCCTTCAATCACCACATTCGGCCTAAACTGCTCGATCGCTACGGTACGCTTACCTTCGTAGGACAACCGTCCATTTAAGTCTGCGAGCGACTCAAGACTCACGATCAACAGCGGCGCAATGTCCACGAAGGCGCTTTGACTCATATTATGTAGCGCCGAGAACGGCGTCCCCGCCAACTGTAGGGGCCTCGCCTCGACTGCCCGAACCAGCGAGAGCGGCTGCCCAAAAGCTTGAGACAGCCATCGATTGATAGGTTCAGCCGCGTGCTCACAGGCGACCTGCCTGCCGATACTGACGACCTCTCCGCTTGATTCAGAATCAGCAAAATCAGCCCGGACTCTTCCTGCACCCTTGAAGCTCAAGGTCATACCGTCCTGCTCTAGCGCTATATCGAGGAATCGCAACGTCGGCAGTTTTTTCTGATTGACGATCCCATCCTGATTAACGAGCACCCACTGACGATCGCCTACTAATCCGCCTGTGGTAACATCCGACGCCGCGATTTTGACGGCACGACAACCCTTAATTGGGTAATGATAAATCGAGTGTATAGAAGCCATCGCGCACACCTACTTTTCATCTTTCTCTGAGTATAGGGCCATAAACCATGCAGAACACAGTGGTTATCCCGAGTCGGTTTAGAGGGCCACCTCAATCGGGTAATGGTGGCTATGTCAGCGGTGTCTTTGCCGAGCTGCTACCACGTCACCCTGAGAAGGCGCCTGAAATCACTCTTCGATCCCCGATTCCCCTTGATAGAACCATGACAGTCAAAAGGGGGGCTAGCGAAACGCGCGGGGTCGACGTTTTCGATAATGAGACACTAATTGCAGAGTGTCGTCTGATCGACTCTCCGTTTGCCGATTTCACCGTGCCACCCTGTCCCAACCCTGCCCGAATCGAGGCAGCGATGCCCTCATCACTCGCGTTTACCCCAAACATCAACCCGCTACTGCCCAACCAAAAAGGATTTCACCCGATCTGTTTTTGTTGCGGGGTCGAAGCCGAAGACGGGCTGCAAGTCTACCCCGCCCCACTGGATCAAGGCCATGTCGCCGCGCTTTGGAAAACCGAAGAGGCATGGGCCATCGACGGCAAAGTGCCCGCGTCTTTCTTATGGACAGCTATGGATTGCCCCGCTCAATTTGCGTTCATGAATGCATCCATTCGAACGGGGTTGATGGGCAGAATGTCTGCGGAAATCCTCGCCTTACCCAAAGCAGGCGCAACGATCATCGTGTCCGCTTGGACTATCGCCGTTCAAGGGAAAAAGCATTTCGCTGGAGCTGCGCTCTTTGATGAGGCTGGTGAACAGCTTGCACGTGCGACCACGCTTTGGATAGGCGGCGAGTCAATCTGAGGTCTCAGCTCAGCGGGAACGGTCTTGTCCTTGGGCTTTGTGTTGTGGCCTGCATCTGCGGATCTAACCTCAACTACTACCTACTGGTCGATACAAGGCCAATGCTTCGCATCGATTAAGAAAGTGGTCATGACTTCGCCTAAAGGCGAACGCTCGGCAAACATGCGGCACTAGCGCCTATTCAGCGAAGTGCGTTATCTTTCTTGACACAAGGACAGGAATTTCAGCCAAGGATTTCTCTATGAACACACTACGGCAATCTATTCATCCTGCGCCCGGAGACACATGGGCGACCATCGCCGAGGCTCATTTGCCAGGCGAGGATTCAGAGCAGGCCATCAGTCAGTTGCAAAGCTGGAATCTCCATATTTTTGCCCGCCGCATCGCTCCACAGCCAGACGGTAGTCCAGCCAATCCGATTCTCCCTAGCGACATCGTATTTCTTGAGCCGCCGCTCGCGAAGCCTTGACTGGGCGATGGGCTCGGCAACATCCATTGAACCCAATAGGCGCTCCGTGACCAACCAAGAAGCAGTGATATCCAGCGTCCAGTTGGGCGCCGCCCATGAGGGACACGCGGAGCTACTCATCACACTCACCTACCCCACAGGAGGACAAACGGTCGTACCACTCGACCCAATGAGCTGCGCACACTTGATGGATCTAGCCGGCGCCAGTCAAGTAGAGGAGCTCATCGGCACGACATGGCAGCTCGTGCGCGATGCCATTCAAGCTGCACACCAATAGTAGGCTTTCGCCTTGACGCAATTGGCATTTACTAATCGGCAATTCAGCTCCCAGGTGAAATATTGTGCGCATTAACAACGAGCCTTAACTTCGAGGCCAGAACTACGTCAGGCCGTAGGGAAATTAAGAGCTAACCATGGCTTTGAAAACAGCCCTCAGATTGATTCCTCGGTAGTTGATTTGGCTAGAAACCTTGCCTATCTTTTCATCACCACAGCAAAAGACAGTTGGCTCACCTTTAGCTTATATTTGCTTGCAGTTCGCCTGGAACTGGCTACGAAGCGCAGAGAGGCGGGGTGAGTCAAACATGTCATCGCTCTGCATCGACACCATCATGTGAGCGAGCTCAGATTTGATCAGTACGCATAAATTGAAGGAGTTGCCATACCATGACCTACGACACGATTATTAAGCGAGGCCAAATTGCAGACGGCACTGGCAGCCCACTTTTCACCGCGGATATCGGACTGACCGGCGATCGCATCGCAGCGGTTGGAGACATAGAGGACGATGCCCAAACCACCATCGATGCGAAAGGTCTAATCGTTAGTCCAGGATTTATCGACCCACACACCCACTTTGACGCCCAACTCCTCTGGGACGGCGCGGCAAAGCCTGCGCTTGAACATGGTGTGACCACCATCGTGCCAGGAAATTGTTCGCTCTCGTTGGCACCGCTCAAAGCGGAGCATCGAATGAAACTGGTGGGCATGTTCAACCAGATCGAAGAAATGCCCTTTAAAGCGTTTAAAGAGGGGGTTGAATGGAACTGGGAAACCTTCGAGGAGTACATCGAACGGATATCAACAGAACTCTCGATCAATGTTGCGCCCCTGGTCGGCCATAGCCTTCTCCGCCTATGGGTCATGGGCGACGATTCCATGACGCGCGCCGCCACAGAAGATGAGCTCGACGCCATTTGCGAACTGCTAGAGACCTGCTTGCATCACGGTGCGATCGGCCTGTCCACCAGCTTTGTCGACATGGATGAGCAATTACAGCCTGTCCCCAGTCGATACGCGGACACGAAGGAGCTCGACCGACTCTGCGCCGTGCTGGGGCAACACGGAAAAATCCTCCAGGTCGTCCATGAGTTTTTTGATAACGATCTCACATTAGCTCGGGTCGATCAGTTAGCAGACATCTCGATGAAGCATGCCATCACGACCACTTTGTCACCGCTCTTTGTGAACCAGGACAACCAAGACGGCGTCCAGCAGGTGATGGACAGAATCCACGCCCAGCGAGAGCGAGGCGCGATCGTTTGGCCTCAAGTCCAAACGAGGCCCATCGACATCAGTTTCTGCCTGGAGGTACCAAGCCTGCTCTTCATTCGTTTTCCTACTTGGTATCAGCTGCTGAGATTTTCGACCCCTGAGAATATTCTGGCCTCGCTCAAAGATGCAGACGCCCGCGCAGCACTCGAAAAAGAGGTCGAACAACTGATGCCTCTCTGGGCAGGACTAACCCTTCGACGGGTCGAGCACGCTAGTAACCAATCGCTGGTAGGCAAAACGCTGACTGACATTGCGGCCGAACGCGGGACGACTCCGCTTGCGGTTATGATCGATCTTTCGATCGAAGAAGACCTAAAAGCACACTTTCTGGCAGCTGACATGGGTCACAACCTGGACCACATCGTTGGACCACTTTTGAAGGACGAGCAGGTCATGATCGGCGCGAGCGACGGAGGAGCACATATCCTGTCTTTCTCGACTTACGGCGATACCGGCTATTTATTCTCTCGTTTTGTTCGTGACAACGCGCAAATCACTGTTTCAGAGGCCGTTCACAAAATCACCCAGGCACCGGCTGGCATATGGGGCATTAAGGATAGAGGCACCATCAAAGAAGGAATGATTGCGGATCTCACCATCTTCGATGCCGACAGCATTGCACGGGGTGACGAATACTATGTACAGGATGTCCCGGGTAATGGCTATCGATACACCCGCGACGCAATTGGCATCAAGCACGTGCTTGTTGGCGGTGAGGTGGCTTACTCGCAATCGGAGGGGTACTCCGGCGTTGCGCGCGGACAAATCGTATAGAGGAAGGAACAGTCATGACTGAGATCAAGCGCAGACGCATCGCGACCAACGGTATTGAGCTCTCTGTTCTGGAGGCAGGTGAGGGTCCCCTCGTCCTCTTGGTGCACGGCTTTCCAGAATCAGCTTACTCCTGGCGACACCAATTGCCCGCACTAGCAGCGGCGGGTTACCACGCGGTCGCACCCGATATGCGAGGCTATGGCGAGAGTGATTTGCCAGCGGACATCACCGCTTACAATCAGTGGGACGTCTCCCACGACATTCTGGGACTGGTAAGCGCACTGGGTTATGGGCAAGCCGTGGTGATTGGCCACGATTGGGGAGCGCCAACCGCCTGGAATTGTGCCCTGCTGGATCCGCAAACGGTGCGCGCCGTTGGCGCCTTGTCGGTACCGTTTAGCCCCCGAGGCACAGAGCCACCGCTTGGGATGCTAAAGCGGGTATTCGAGGGCCAGTTTTTCTATCAACTCTACTTCCAAACTCCGGGTGTCGCCGAGGCTGAATTCGAAGCTAATATCGAAGTCACGCTCCGCAAATTTTATTATCTGGCCTCCGGGCTCGCTGATCCTTCCATGCTGGGTGGAGAGCGGGGTCCGAATGACGACATGCTAAGTCAAGTGTCTGACCCAGGACATCTTGAGCCCTGGTGCAGCACTAGCGATCTTGCAGAATATGTTAGGAGTTTTGAGCGTAGCGGCTTCAGAGGACCGCTTAACTACTACCGCAACCTAGACCTCACGTGGGAGCGGTTCGCTGAAGTGCCGCAACGCGTCGAGCAACCCGCGATGTTCGTTGCTGGTGATCGAGATGGTGTCATTGTCATGGCAAAAGCGGCCCTCGATGCCATGCCACAGCATGTTCCCAATCTCGCGGTAAACGCACTTGTCGGGGGCGCTGGCCACTGGACCCAGCAGGAGGCGCCGGAGGCCGTTAACCGCTACATGCTAAACTTTTTGGCAGGACTAGACTAACTGGGCTGCGAAAGTCGGCCCTATTCCCAGATGACGACAACTATGACTTCAGACAAACCATCCGTTTTAATCACTGGAGCGGGCATATGCGGCTTATGCTCGGGTATCGCGCTCGCGAAAGCCGGGCATAGGGTCACCATTATCGAGCGAGATGCAGCCCTTCCCGATGGCGATGCGGATGCCATCTTTTTTGAGTGGATCAGACGAGGCGCATCTCAATTCAAGCATCCACACGCTTTTTTGGGAGTCATGAGCAATCTGCTAACAGAAATGTTCCCTGATCTCATCGAAGACTTTTGGGCGGCGGGTGCGAGAAAAATTACGTTCGAGGATATGCTGCCCGACGCCATGGTAGGCAAAGTTACAGCGACAGCCGAAGATGACAAGCTTTGGCTCTTAATGTGCCGGCGCGCCACGATGGAGATGGTCCTTAGGCGATATGCAGAGAAGCAACCCGGGCTTGAAATTAAATCGGGTGTCCGCGTCAACCGCGCGATCATTGATACCGACCAGAGCCCAGCAGCCATCACAGGTCTAGAGGTACAACCGATCGACCCACAGTCATCGCCTAACAGATCCGAAGCGCGAGCAGTGATCACCGCNGATCTNTATGTTGATGCTGGAGGCAGAGGCTCCCATTTCAAAAAGTGGATCGANCNAGCGGGCCTCTCGATTCANAGCGAGANCCATGATGCTGAGATCGTTTACTACACCCGCCACTACAAATTAAAGCCNGGAGTNGAGGAACCNCCACGGCGAGGCAAACANNGAAGCGCGGGCGATCTAGGNTACCTNAAGTATGGNGTATTCCCGGGNGAAGACGGCCANTTTGCTGTCATTGTNTGCGTNCCAAAAGCAGATGGAGCCCTGCATAACGCCGTCAAAGATAATGANGAATTTGATGCTATCTGCCGGGCCATTCCTGGNCTNCAGCCTTGGGTCAACGAAGCCGCCGCTGTGGCAACCACAGACGCCTTCGGGATGGGCAATATCAAAGCCGAATGGCACGANTATGTNNACGGCNATNGNCCGCTGCTGAGCAATTATTTCGCCGTCGGCGATAGCGCNATTAGAACCAATCCCTTGTATGGCCGGGGCTGCAGTACAGGCATTATTCACAGTCACTTGCTGCGAGAAATACTCGCACAGGATCTGGGCCCCATCGCTCGAGCCATGGCCTTTCATCACCAGTCTCGCGAGCGCCTGAGACCGATCTGGGAGGCGAGTCTTCGAGAAGATCGGACAGCAATCAAAAGAGCAAACCGAATACTGCTGGACCAAGAGAAAGCTGCCTTCTCAGTCAAACGGTGGTTCCAGGCGAGCATCGGTGATGCCGTGAACCAAGCCGCACAAACTTATCCCTCGGTGTTTAGGGGTGCCATGCGGTCATTTAATCTCATGGAAACGCCAGGCGCATTTCTCGCAGAGCGCAAGACGCAAGGGCTCGTACTTTGGACGCTGCTGACCGGGGGGAAAAAGAACAAAGCCTCGAGGTTTGTCGCTGGACCAAGCCGTGGGGAAATGCTGGCGCACCTTGAATCTCTACGAGGANCTGGCGCTGCTCATCCAATCAATCGCGAGTGGATTGACGCCGCGGCATCATGAAGTGTTCGCCCATTACACCATCGCTTGGCGCTGAAGTCAGCGATGTTGATCTTCAAACTCCCATTTCACCCTCAACCGCCTCGCAACTGAGACAAGCACTGAACAAACATCATGTGTTGGTGTTTCGAAGCCAGCACCTTGACCGCGAAGCTCATAAAGCGGTTGCCCGGTGTTTTGGTGAGTTGCACACTCATCCCTCTAGGCGTCATCTTGCGCAAGATCAGGATCCCGAGTTCTTCCTGATCGATATCAAACCCGACGCACGACAAAGCAATGGTGAAACCTGGCATGCGGACATCACGTGTGAAGAAGTGCCGCCCAGAGCATCGCTACTCTACTTAACCAACCTTCCCGCAAATGGAGGAGGCGATACGTTATTCACCAATATGCACGATGCGTTCAATGAATTATCGCCAGAGTTACAGGGAGTCCTGCGCTTAAAACGCGCGTTTCATGACGGCGAACAGGATCTGAGACAGTACGGTATTAAACTCAAACAAGGGCACACCTACCCTGCCAATGACCATCCAGTGATCATTCGCCACCCCGACACTGGGCAACCCACGCTGTACGTTAATCAAAGCTTCACATCGCACCTACTCGATACGCCCTCATGGGAGTCATCGATGCTCTTGGACGGTCTCTTTGACCGAATNAGATCGAACGTCAGACATCAATGTCGAATCAAATGGACGCCTCACACCTTAGTCATCTGGGACAATTACAGTGTGCAACATCAGGCGGTGTTTGATTATCAGGGCTTCGCGCGTTANGGCGAGCGCCTAACGGTCGCAGGANCGGGACCGCCTGTCGCTTGGGATCCAGGCAGTAAAGAGTAGTGAGAGCTGCTAAGGGCTTGCGTCGCCTAGATCTGATTCTTCGACACCGAACGTCTGAGAGTAAGGCGCTTAGGGGAGGTGTTTGAGGATACGGAGCCCTTGAGTGCTGCCCCTTTCAGGCCTCTTCGTCCGAAAATCACTCCTGGATCCCAAAGAGGCGCCGAGCTGCCTCACTCGCCGCCTCGGCATACGTCGGAAATAATTAGACCGGGGTTAGCGCTAGGCCTTGGGCACCCACCCTGCGCACCAGCCAGGACCAGCGACCAGACGGTTTTGGAACAATTGGCAGCTGCCCCAGTCATCCTTCTCTTCGACTAACCCATAAAAGCGGCAGTTGGTGCAGACCTGATCTGAACCCTTGACGCCCATTTTGTCGGTTCGGGTCGCCTTTTCAGCGTCCTCTACGTAACGAAGCGCTTTGGCCGTGGGGTCGTCTTCTGGAACTATCCCTGCCGCCTGAGCCGTTTGGACATTGATCGCTGGGATCAGTGCCACAGTGCTCGCCGCACCGAGTTGTTTCAAAAAAGTTCTTCTAGATGTCATGGCTATTGCTCTTCAGGTTGTGCGTTGAATTATCNGCTTAAGCGCTTAAAACGCCGCTGAACGGCGAGCAGCATCGCGTCTACTCTTGCTCGNTTTNACCGGTTATTAAACGACTGAGTAGGTCTTTTGGTTCACGAACATTAAGTGACCCGCTGCTTGATCGAAAATCNAGGNTCTTTGAAGCGCTGATCNGCAAGTACGTCATGCAACGTCTCAAGGCACCGATCGATATCGAGATAACTGTTCACCAAAGGATGAATACCAAACCGTAAGACGTCTGGCGCGCGAAAATCGCCNACAANGCCTGCCTCNATCAGTGCTTGCATNACNGAATAAGCCTNAGGATGACGAAAACTGACATGAGAGCCTCGCATNGNGGCTTCCTCTGGCGACGCGAGCAGCACTGGCAGCTTTTTGGCGGCCACACCATCAATGAGCCTCTGGGAGAGGCTTTGTGATTTCCGTCGCACCACCTCGAAGTCTAGATGCTGAAATAGCGACAGCGCCTCGAACGCGGTTGCCATAGCAATAATCGATGGTGTTCCTGTAAGAAATTGCCCGATATCATTAGCGCCCTCGTAGGCCTCGGAAAACTCAAACGGCGCGCGATGGCCCATCCACCCCCAGATGGGCTGCTTGGCTTGGCTAAGCCACCGCTCGGCGACATAAACAAAGCTAGGACCCCCAGGGCCCCCACACAAAAATTTATAAGTACACCCGGTGGCGAAATCGACCCTTGCATCACTCACATGCAAAGGCTCAACACCTGCGCTGTGAGCAAGATCCCAAATCACCAAGGCACCCTTGGAATGAGCGCGCTCAGTCCATTCTGCCAAGTCGTATTTTTCACTAGAGACGTAATGGACGTGGCTCAGCAGAACGATGGCTGTTTCATCATCCATCGCGGTAACAAGGTCATCTCGGTCTACACTGACTATTCTTATGC